>VGML01000027.1 GCA_016866415.1 Bacteroidota bacterium
GGATCATATTTTCCGATAGTCGCAGGCTCAATAATTTCATTTGTTTGATAATCAAAATAGCCTTCATTTAAAATAATGGCTTGATGTAAATAATTTTGTGCATTTGAATACACGCTTAGGAGTAATCCTACTGATAATAAAACCTTTTTCATTCGTTCTGTTTTTTAACGGTTAATAAATAAACTAAAAACAAGAAGATGAAAAAAGAAGGAAACGAACGGGCGCAACTCAACCCATTAACGAGTCCGACTTTAATCTGAAGTCTTCTCTCTGCTCCTAGGCAAGTCTTCTGGCTCACACCAACGCTGGTTACCTTCCCGTTTTCACAGTGGTTAATCAACCGCTTACAGTGCTTACAGCTGCAGATACAGCTCCGGATTTACACCGGATTCCTTTTTAATTTCGTTTTCACGAAAACCAAAGAACATGTCAAAATTAATAAAAAATACGCAGATAGAAAACTACTAAAAAAAAGTCACCTTCAGGTGACTTTTGAAGCTATAATTTGGTTTTGATTTAAGACAATACTTCTTTTACTTTATCAGCAGCTTCTTGCAGTAAAACAGCTGAATGAACATTCAAACCTGATTCATCGATTAAACGTTTTGCCTCCACTGCATTTGTACCTTGAAGACGCACAATAATTGGAACAGGAATTTTTCCGATGTTTTTGTATGCGTCAACAATTCCTTGAGCAACTCGATCGCAACGAACAATTCCTCCGAAAATATTTATTAGAATCGCTTTTACATTCGGATCTTTCAAAATGATGTGAAATGCTTTCTCTACGCGCTCAGCATTTGCTGTACCCCCAACATCCAGGAAGTTTGCTGGATTACCACCTGATAACTTAATAATATCCATTGTTGCCATTGCAAGACCGGCTCCGTTAACCATACATCCAACGTTTCCGTCTAGTTTAACAAAGTTTAATCCCGCTTCGTCAGCCTCAACCTCTGTTGGATCTTCTTCTGTTTTATCACGCATTGCAGCATAATCTGGGTGGCGGAAAAGTCCATTTCCATCTAAAGTTACTTTTGCATCTACTGCAATGATTTTATCATCAGAAGTTTTAAACAATGGATTGATTTCGAACATAGAAGCATCAATTCCTTCGTATGCTTTGTAAAGGGATGAAACAAATTTTGTCATTTGTTTGAATGCTTCACCCGACAATCCAAGGTTGAAAGCAATTTTTCTTGTTTGAAAGCCTTGCAATCCCACACGAGGATCAATAACTTCTCTGTGAATTTTTTCAGGTGTGTGTTCAGCCACATGTTCAATATTCATTCCTCCTTCTGTAGAATAGACAATTACGTTTCTTCCTTTCTCACGATCTAAAAGTACTGACATGTAAAATTCTTTCACTTCTGTTGGACCAGGGTAATATACGTCTTGAGCAATAAGAACTTTATTAACCTTTTTACCTTTTCCATTTGTTTGTAAGGTAACAAGATGCCCACCTAAAATTCCTTTTACTTTATCTTCAACTTCGTTGATTCCTTTTGCAAGGACAACGCCGTTTGAACCTGTTTCTTCAACTTTTCCTTTACCACGACCACCAGCGTGAATTTGAGCCTTGATAACATACCAACCTGTGCCAGTTTGCTCTGTTAATTTTTTAGCTGCTTCAACAGCATCTTCAACTCGGTCAACTACAACACCTTCTTGGATTGCAACACCATAGCTTTTTAAAATTGATTTTCCTTGATATTCGTGTAAATTCATCGTTGAAATTTTGAGTTGTAAAAATAATTTTTTTTCCTTTTCAATAGATGTCTAGCTGAAATTATTTTATTCCATTCTGTTTTTCCATGAAGAACCAATTTCTTGAGAAGTATATTCAGTACTCTTCAATTTTTTTAGGTCATTCCAAATATCGTCAATTGCGTGAACCAAAGCATCTTCTTCATCTTTCATTGCTGAATTTACGATATTTGGATCTTGAAAATAATGTTTAATAAAATTGGTGTCAAAATCTCCACTTCGAAAAGCAGGATGTTTTAAAACGAATTTCCCAAAGTCCAAAGTTGTTTTCACACCAGAAATTTGATAATTATCAATTGCTTCAATGGCGCGATCCATTGCAATTTCACGTGTTTCTCCCCAAACAACTAATTTTGCAATCATTGGGTCGTAATAAATTGGAATATCCATTCCTTCTAAAAATGCGTCGTCAACACGAACGTTTCTTCCACTTGGAATCCGGTAGCGATTCAATGTTCCGATGTCAGGAGTAAATCCATTTAACGTATCCTCTGCATAAACTCGAATTTCAACCGCATGACCATTGATTTTTAGTTCATCTTGAAGTTTAGGCAAACGCTCTCCTTTAGCCACACGAACTTGCCATTCAACTAAATCAAGTCCTGTAATTTCTTCAGTAACAGGATGCTCGACTTGAAGACGCGTATTCATTTCTAAGAAATAAAAATTTAAAGAGGCATCTAACAAAAACTCAACTGTTCCAGCGCCTTCATAATTACAAGCTTTACAAACTGCGACAGCTGCTTCTCCCATTTGTTTTCTTAATTCAGGCGTTAAAATGGCACTTGGCGCTTCTTCAACAACTTTTTGATGTCTGCGTTGAACGGAACATTCCCGTTCAAATAAATAAACGACATTTCCCTGTTGATCGGCAAAAACTTGAATTTCAATGTGTCTAG
Organism: Bacteroidota bacterium; assembly: GCA_016866415.1. GTDB lineage: Bacteria > Bacteroidota > Bacteroidia > Flavobacteriales_D > Crocinitomicaceae > UBA952. Next base: position 2,667 of record VGML01000027.1, read on the forward strand.
GTTTATCAACGAATTTTTCAATGAAAACAGCATCATCGCCAAAAGACGAGCGAGCTTCATTTTGCGCCATCATCATTTGCTCTTCGAATTCGTCATTATTTTGAACCAAACGCATTCCTTTTCCACCACCACCCGCAGATGCTTTTATCAGAATTGGATAACCAACTTCTGTTGCTATTTTTTTTGCTTCGTTAACATCAGAAATGGCTTCATCAACTCCAGGAACTAGGGGGACGTTAAATTTCTTTACGGCCTGCTTAGCGCTTAGTTTATCACCCATGATTTCCATAGATTCTGCAGAAGGGCCAATTAGTTTTATTCCAGCTGCCTTGACTTTTTTAGCAAAACCAGCATTTTCAGATAAAAATCCATAGCCGGGATGAATTCCATCAACATTCAATTGCTTGCAATAATCCAAAATTAAATCTTGTTTTAAATAACTTTCGGATGAGGGACTTGCACCCAAATAAAGTGCTTCATCTGCTTCCAACACATGAGGGGCATTGCGATCAGCATCTGAATAAACAGCAACTGTCGCAATATTCATCTTTTTCAATGTGCGAATAACTCTTCGTGCAATTTCTCCTCGGTTGGCTATTAATACTTTTTGCATATTATTTTGTTGTCAGAATTACATAAAATGAATTGCCTCAAAAATACAATTCATTATCAAATTATTATCTTTTCTTATCTTTTTTATCTGTTGAAGGCATAGTTGAATTATTCAATACTTCGATTGGAATCTTCGTCTTCTTTTTCTTTTTTCGATATTTTTTCTTGCCTTCCTTTCGAAAAACGTCTAAACCATATTGAACGAGTTCAAAATCATTCCAATTATTAAATTCTTCTAAATAAGAAACACCAGCGCCTTGAGTAAATGGGCCAGCTTGTTCATTTATGGTGTTTGTATTCGATTTGTTGAAAATATTTGCCCGAAAAGTTCCCTTTTCATTAATAATGTATTCAATATTTACGTCTCCAATGAGCGAACTACTTTTTGATGACCCATTTCCATTGCTCGCTCCACCCTCCGATGATCCTGCATCACCGCTTATATTCTTACTTTCAACCCCAATGCTACTGGAAATAATCAATCGATCATCCAAAAGTCCTTTTTTAAATCCAACTTCAAATGATTTTTCACCCATTGTTTTCTCTTCACCGTAGTCCACATTTAATTTGTAGTTATCAGTCATTTTATTGAGTGCGGCGTTTATTTGTGATTCCACCAAGTCGATTGCAGCTGAGCTACTTGCAGAAATTGATCCTTTCAGTGGTTGGAATTTGCGGGCGATCAACAAGGAGAGAAATTGACGATTTAATTCATCATTGTCAGCAGTAACTCTGCGAATAAGAGCCTTGCCGGTTTCGGGAGCTCGAGGTGCTTTAATGTCGAAGGAAATATGCGGCTTTAATAAGGTTTCATCCAGTTTTAAATAACAATTAACCTCTTGATTTAATAAGGTATTGTCCATCAATTCAGGGCTTAGCTCAAGGATGGATACTTTTTTCAAATTGACATATGTATTTATGTTTATATCAGCATTGTATGGACTTCCTGACCACTTGATTGTTGAGCCTTTTTCAATCTCAAATGGTTGTTGGATTCCTGCCATTGTAAAATTGTATTTACTTCCTTCAGAAATTGTGTAAGTGCCTTCTAGAAAAACGTTGTCCATTTGATCTAGCTTTAAGTTGATTTCACCTTTGCCAGTGGCTGTTATTTCGTCATTTGTAACATTATCGAAAATCAAGTTCATTTTCGCATTTTGGTTGACTTTGAACTTCATATCCAAATCAATTCCTGATAAATCAATTTTCTTCTCGTTTACTTTGTTTTTTATTGATTTGTCGATAATAGTAATGAAATCTTCGCTTTCATTTAATTCAGAAACACCGTACATCGGGAAGAAAATTTGGGTATTTGGCTTGGTTTCTGCCTCTACCGTTATTGAAAGACTATTTTCAGTTCCTTCAATGTTTGCATAACCTCGAGCATATGCATTTCCATAATAGATGTCTCCTTCCTTGTATTTCGTTTTCAATACTTTAAATTGCTCTAAAGGAACGGCTTTTCCATTTGAGAGCGGTCTTTTGAATAAATCATCTTCAAAGTTGAATTGAAGATCGAAGTTCCATTTTTCGAAATTGTAGTGATTTACAGTTCCAACGAGCGCAGCTGTATTTCCATCCTCGTCACGCACGGGAATAGGGTCAATTAAAAAAGCATCTTCCTCAATTTTAATGTTACCATCTATGGTATATTTGACACCCAAAAGTTGAACCAATGCGACACCTTGGTTTAATTTTAATTTACCGTTTAATTTAGGTTCCGAAGGTTTTCCTTTTACTCGAATTTTCCCGTTTAGTTTACCACTAATGTCTTTTACAGCGGAAGGATCCATAAATGCATTCGTGAAGGCAATATCGGTGTTTTCAAAATTCAAAAATAAATCCAAGTTATCGGCTGAAATATCGTACATTCCTGAAAAGTCAAAGGTGCGTTGATTTTTGTATTCTAGATCACCGTTCAGAATTACACTTTCACGTTTTTGATTCCAGTCGGACATGATTTGAATGTTACCAATTTCCTCATTATCAATCTTAAACGATTCAACTCGGGCGTCACCCATATAATTGAAATTCGTATATGGATTTGATATTTCTCCCCAACCAGAGAATTTACCACCTAATTCGGCTCCCAAACCAAAAATTTGAGACAATTCTTTCAAATCAAATTTGTCAATATCGAGTTTTAACTTATCACTGTTATTTTTAGAAAGACAGCCATTTATTTGAATTGATTGATCATTTCTTGATAGTTTGAGATTAGAAACATGCACATCATCAGAGCTCAAGTTGATATCGGATTCATTTTCAATTTTCCATTGCAATCCATTGAGTGAAAAGAAGGAAGGGTGTAGTTGAAAATTCAATAGGTCATTATCCAAAACAATTGTTTTCCAGTCAATTGAAGAATAATCTTTGGTATTCGGATCCCAGGTCAACTTGGAGTTTACAATTCCTGCCATGCCGTTTGCCGTAAAGAGCACATTATCAAAATTTAAAGAGTCTCCATATCTCACTTCATCGAGGCGATATGTACCTATAATTCCAATTTTTGAAATTGTTTGATTGCAAATCAAATTGCTGAATTTTAAATCTTGAAATTGAATTAATTGTGAACTAAGATCAATTTTTAAGTTGGATTGTTTTGCGTTGTAACTTCCAATGAGTTTGCTACTTGGACTTATTTTTAAGTCAGGTAAGAAAATCGATAAGAATTCGTCGGAATTTCCTGTTGTAAAATCAAAACTGAAATCACTATCGCCTTTTTCTCTTTCTTTCTTGTTTGATTTGTCAATTGATGGAAAAACAACTGATAACTCACTTAAAAAATCTTCAATGACAGTCTCGTAATTTATTTTTCCGGAAACGTCAGCATTTAAGATTGAACTTCTTAAATGAAAAATATCCGAATTCTTATTCCTTACCAAATCGAGCTTGAATTCTTGAATATTTAAATCATTGCTATCTTCTTTGTATGATAGAAAATTGGCAGTGATGTTTCCTTTAATTTCATCCAAAGAGGTTCCCTTCAAATCACAGGTAACTTTTGTCGAAAGAAATAAATTTTCATTATTCGAGAAACCTAATTTTCCAAAAAGAGCTTTTTCCAAATCAAGTTCGACTTTATACTCTTGTTTTTTACCAATGGAGATTTTCCCATCATATTTCAACGATAAATTGGGATCAGAAATGTTCAATTTAGCTTGAATGATATCGTCTTTTAACGACCCATTATTCAATGTTATTGATGAGTATGAATAATTTGAATAATCGAATTTATTTAATTTAGCAAAAATATCTGACAATTCAAACGCTCCGCCACCTGTAAACAGCCCTTGCAACTTGATTTTACCATCTACAATCCCGAAATTACGATCGTCAATTAATTCTGATAAATTAAAATTTTGGAGCGCAATAAAGGTTGAGTCGTTTGAAAAAGGCTTGAAAAAGCTCGAGTCATTTCTGTGAGAGAATGTTAAATAATTATTTAAACTTATAGTTCCAATATTTGTATTTAAATCTTTGAAAATCAAATTAAAATTATTTAAAACTCCTTTCGTTTTGAGATTGGAGATTTCAGCGAAAACAAACTTTGAAATCGGTTTTTCTATCGAAATTTTGCCATTTCCTTTCGGGAGATTGAAAGATTCTAATTCTTTAAAATCTATAAATGCATATCGAAGGTCTTCGTTAAGATTTGCTAGACCTTCCTTTCTGAAATCTGGAAGTATAAAGTTCCCTTGAATTATCGTTTTCTTTCCATAGCGCAAATCGAGGTTTGAAATTGTCAATTTACTAACAGGATTAGTTACTCTGCCTTTTATAAAAAGTTTTGCATCCATTCCTTCGATATCAGGAGCGAATATGGAAACGTCACTAAGCGAAACATGGCTTGGTAAAATTTTAACATCAAAATTTACGTTATCCTCAAATAAATCAAAATCTTCCCAATCATTGTATAGGAGAGAAAGTCTTGAACAGTTTAGTTTGGTTTTTGGGGTTTTCAAATGAAATTTCTCTAAGCGTATTCCATTTGAAGATACGTTTATTTGACTATTTAATTTTTCAATAGTTAGTCCACATTGTTCTTTTAATTTTAAATCTTTAAGATTCAGCGAAATGACATCGTCTTCAATTTTTAAGTCTGAGATTTGAACACCAAGTTCATTTATTTTTATGTGATCATAGTCCAAACCATAAGCTAATTGACTCTTTCTAAAATCATCATATCGCATATTAAAATTTGAAATACGAATATCCTTGAATATGAGTGTTGCTGGTTTGCTTTTTGCTTTGGAATCACTCGAAAAATAGTCTGCAATGAATTGGTAATTATATTCGCCTGTTTTTTTATTCCTATCTATATTAATCGTACCGGAATTTAAATTTGTTTTTCCTATGACAAATTCATTCTTCTTCAAATCGAGTTTTTCCAATTTCAAACTGATTTCTTTGGAATAGAGAATACTGTCTTTTTTTCGGTCTAAAATCAATACATCTTTTAGTAAAACTTTATTTAAAAAGACGATTTCAACGCGTTCAATTTCAACTTTTGTATTTAACTCTATCGAAAGAAATTTTGTAGCCTGGTGAGCAAGAAAAGTCTGAAAGGGGAAGCTGCGAATCAAAAATGCAAAGGCAATGAACAAAATTAGAATCCACTCGAAAAGAAATCCAATCGTTTTAGCGGCTATTTTGAGTAATTTTGTCATGAATAACACAAATTTAATAATCTTTTGGCTAGCAAGGAAACAATCATTTTGGGTATCGAAACTTCGTGTGATGATACTTCTGCCTCTATTCTCAAAAGTTATTCCGTTTTGTCAAATGTTACAGCTAATCAATTAATTCACGAGCGATATGGCGGAGTTGTGCCTGAGTTGGCGAGTCGTTCACATCAGGAAAATATTGTACAGGTCGTCAATGCAGCTATTTCCAAAGCCAGCATTGAAATGAAGGAAATCGATGCTGTTGCGTTTACCCAAGGCCCTGGTTTATTAGGTTCTTTATTGGTAGGTTCTTCATTTGCAAAGTCGTTTGCACTTGCTCGAAAAATCCCATTGATTGCAGTTCATCATATGAAAGCACACATTCTTGCTCATTTCATTGATGATGCAGGTGATAAAAAACCAACATTTCCATTTTTGTGTTTAACAGTATCAGGAGGTCATACTCAAATAGTTCTTGTTAAAAGTGCATTCGAAATGGAAATAATAGGTAAAACCATTGATGATGCGGCAGGTGAAGCATTTGATAAAGCGGCAAAAATGTTAGGATTGAGTTATCCAGGTGGTCCGTTGATTGATAAAATCGCTGAAAATGGAAATGCAAAGGCTTATCCTTTTTCAAAGCCAAAAATTGAAGGTCTCGACTTTAGTTTCAGTGGTTTAAAGACTTCTATTCTTTATTTTCTGAATACGGAATCTAAAAAGGATCCAACGTTTATTCAGAAAAATTTAACTGACTTATGCGCATCTGTGCAACATACCATTATTGAAATATTAATTGATAAAATAAAAACAGCATCTAATCAAACCGGAATTCGTCAAATTGCCATTTCAGGAGGTGTTTCAGCAAATAGTGGTTTTAGGAGAGCTTTGAAAGATCTTGAAAAAAATGGCTTTGAAACATTTATTCCAAAGTTTGAATATTGCACGGATAATGCCGCAATGATAGCCGTTACGGGAAAGTTTTTGTTTGAGGAAAACCTATTTGTTGATCAATCCGTTTCGGCGCACGCCAGACTAATTTGGTAAAATTTACTAAAATGTTTAACAAAGAATTGCATTTAATTTTTTTTTGTTTATATTCGTTATAATCATTCTTAATCACCTCACAATGGAAGCGACATTAATTGAAAAGGAAATTATTCCTACTTTGAAATTTAATAATAAATCAACTGTAGAGCAGCACCCTGATTTGTTAAGTCAAATTGAAAAAGCTACTATTTTGGGTAACTCTCATCGCACAAAAGTTTCAATTTACTTTAAGGATGATGAAAGTGTAAAACGCGTTGAAACGACTATTTGGGCAGCAGGAACTAAATTTATTTGTCTTAAAGGAGGGGTTTGGATTCCTATTAGTAGGTTGTTAGAGGTTAAAATCTAGTATGGTTAGGTACCTTTTTCCTTTTTTCTTTCTATTTTTTCAATTTCAATCGGTTGCGCAAAATCATGTAAATTGGACTTTTGAATATGACAAAACAATGAAAAAAGTTGTTGTCTATGGAAGAATTGATTCCCATTGGCATGTTTATTCCACAAGAACAAAAAAGAACGCAGGTCCGATTCCTGTGAGTTTTAGTTTTGAAAAAAACAATGATGCAATTCAGAAAGGAAAGCCCCGAGAGGAGGGAGTTCCAGTTCGTCTGATTGATCCTAATTTTGATGCCACTGTTTATCAATTTGAAAATATATACATTGTTGAAATTCCTTTTAAAATAAAAAAATCGACAACCTTAAGAGGTGTTGTTAATTATATGGTTTGCGACGACAAAATGTGTTTTCCACCAATTGATGTTCCTTTTTCCATTCAAGTTATTCCTTAAAAGCATGAAAACTAGTTTCTTATTTATTTTTACTGTTCTTGTATCATTTCTTTCCCTATCACAAGGAATGGAAGATTTTATCAATTGGCAACTATCCGTCGAGAAAATTGATGATTCACATGCAAATTTGGTATTTACAGGAAAAATCACTGAAGGGTATCACATTTTCTCTTTAAAACACGATCCAGCTCAAGCCGATGGAACTGGCCGTGTTCCTGAGTTTAATTTTAAAAAAGGATCAAATTATAAGTTGGTAGGAAAACTATTTGAAATAGGAAAACCCATTAAACACAATGATAATGATTGGGTTTCTTATTATTTTGAAAATAAAGCAATATTTAAACAACAAATTGAAGTATTGGCTTCGGAACCATCAGAAGTTATTGTTGATTTATATTTTATGCTTTGCAATATGAAAGGATGTCTACCACCTTTTGATGCACAAGTCAAATTTAAATTAAAAGGTTTTGTTCCTTCAGAAAATGCAATTATTGACACTGCAGATACCACTCAAGATAAAGTTGCTGAAAGTTCTAATGACTCAAAACAAACAGTGGCTAAACCTCTTGAGAAAAAACAACCTAAAAAGAAAGAAAAAGATTCCAATTTTGTTATTTTTATTGCTGGCTTCCTCGCGGGTCTTGTTGCTTTGTTAACACCATGTATGTTCCCGATGATCCCAATGACAGTTACATTCTTCACTAGGCAATCTAAATCAAGAAGAGAAGCGATTTTTAAGGCCTTAGTTTATGGGACTTCAATCATTTTGATATACGTGACATTTGGAGTTGTTTTTACAGCAGCTACTGGTCCATTAGGGTTGAATGACTTATCAACTAATGTATGGATGAACTTAATATTCTTCGGAATATTTGTCTTTTTTGCGTTTTCATTTCTTGGTGCTTTTGAAATCCAATTGCCGAGTTCGTGGGTAAACAAAATGGACCAACAAGCCGACCGTGGAGGATATCTTGGGATCTTTTTCATGGCGTTTACGCTCGGATTGGTTTCTTTCTCTTGTACAGGACCAATAATTGGAAGTTTACTCGTTGAAGCAGCAACTTCAGGATCGTATTTTACTCCAGCAATTGGAATGACTGGGTTTTCGTTGGCTTTAGCTATTCCATTTACCTTGTTCGCAATTTTTCCAGGTTGGTTGAATTCCTTGCCTCAATCTGGTGGATGGTTGAATTCAGTGAAAGTGGTACTAGGTCTTGTTGAATTAGCATTAGCGTTGAAATTCTTATCTTCAGTCGATTTGGCTTACCATTGGGGAATTCTTTCAAGAGAATGGTTTGTTGCAATTTGGTTTGTTCTCTTTTTAATTATGGGAATTTATTTATTGGGTAAGCTAAGATTTTCTCATGATTCACCTCTCGAGAAATTAAGTGTGACACGTTTTATGTTTGCACTTTTTGCGCTTGTTTTCGCCGTTTATTTATTACCTGGTATGTTCGGCGCTCCATTGAAATTGATAGACGGTATTGCTCCTCCACGAACAAATTCTGAAGATAATTTCAGATATGTAAATGGTGGTTTGGAAACTGGAATTGTAAAAGATTCTGTTTCCGAAAAATACATGGCAGAAATGCATCCAGTTGGAGATGGCTCAATTTTGGTTTTTCACGATTTAAAAAAAGCGACCGAATACGCAAAAGAAAAGAATCTCCCAATTTTATTGGATTTTACTGGTCACGCTTGTCAAAATTGCCGAAAAACTGAATCTACAGTTTGGACAAATGATGAAATCAGGCCGTTGCTTCAAACGAAATTTGTTATCGCTTCTTTGTATTGTGATGATCGCACGCCGCTTCCTGCGAATGAGGTGCGTTATTCTGAAATTGCCAAGCGTCAAATAAAGAATATCGGTAACAAGTGGGCCGAAATGCAAATTGAAAAATACAATAGCTTTCAACAGCCTTTGTATGTTGTAATTGATCACGAAGGAAATGATTTGACTGAAGCAATTGGTTACACACCGGATATTCAAAGCTACAAGTTGTTCTTGATGAAGGGATTAAAGGAGTATAGTAAGTAAATGTTTTTAATATCTGCACAAGTATGAATAAAACATTATGCATTGATTTCGGTAATTCAAAAACAAAGGTGTCATTTTTTTCGGAAGCTGGAGTTATTGTTATTCCTAGTTGTACAGGAGAGAATTCAATAGATTCTTCGGTCACATTTATGGGCAATGGATCAACAAAAATTGGTAATTCATCAAAATATCAAATATTAACAAATGCTATATCTACAGCAACCTCATTAAAAAGACTTTTAGTTACGCAAATTGAAAATGTTGAAAAATTGCACAGGTATAATCATAATTCAATTGTAGTTGAAAGTAATTCTCTTTTTTATAAGATTGGAAACGAAAAATATAAACCTGAAGAAATTATTGTATTAATTTTCAAAGAAATTAAGAAAAACACTGAAAGTTATCTTAAACAGGAAATAAAAGAAGCTATATTAACAATTCCGGCTAGTTTTAGATATAATCAAAGGCTACTATTGCAATCCGCATGTAGGAAAGCTGGATTTAAGGTGAAAAGACTATTAAATGAGCAAACGTCAGCTGTTGTAGCTTATTCGAATTTTAATGATATTGAAGAAAAGAAATTTTTAGTCTTTGATTTTGGTTCTGGTAAGCTTGCAATTTCAATAATTGAAGTAACATCAAGTTTATATCAAGAAGTTGCATCAATCGGAAATAATTTTTTTGGTGGAGAAGATATAGATTTTAAAATTGTAGAATTGTTAATTTCTAATTTTCAACAAAATGAAGGAATAGATTTATCTAAAGATAAAATTGCTCTGTTAAGATTAAAAGAGGCATCGGAAAATGCTAAAAAAGAATTATCAGAAAATTTATCAACGCACATTAATATACCGTTTATTTGCTCATACAATGGTGTTGAAAAGCATCTTTTGTTTAATCTAACGCGCGAAATATTTGAAGAGTTATTAGATAGTTTTGTTTCTGAGGTAGTGAATTTGTGCTCAGAGATAGTGAGAAAAGCAAAATTAAATTACAAAGATATAGACGAAATAATTTTGTTAGGAGGTTCATCGAGAATTCCACTTTTTCAAAAGCTTTTAAAAAATTTATTTACAAATGCCACATTCAGGAAAGCACACTCTGATGATTTGATTGCCATTGGTGCAGCAATGCAAAATGGACATATGGAATGTAAAGTCAAGGAAGTACGAACAATCGATGTTACTCCTTGTGAGATTGGAATAGAATTAAAGGATGGACGATTTCATAAACTTATTGAATCCAATAGTATATATCCGTTGAATAAATTAGTAAAGATTTCGACAGTAAGGAATTTACAAAATACTGTCAATGTAATAATTTTAGAGGAAGCAAAAGAAAATACTCCGAATTACAGGAGGTTGGGTCAAATTAAATTAACAGGCCTATTACCAGCTGCAATGGGCGCAACAGAAATTCAATTAAAAATTGACATAGATAAAAATGGTATAATTAATTTATCAGTTTTTGATACTGAATCTAAAATCAGAATATTTAAAACACTTGATTCAATAGAAGAAAATTTTTCCAACGAAAAGAACTTTGCTGTAAATCTTTTTAACGAAGCTGATAAAAATTCAACTTTAGAATCAAAACAGTTCATAGATGATAATTCTATCCCCATTGAAAGCGCTCCGAAACTTTATACAATTAATGGAATAGGGACCAAAATATATGACGATACACTTTATTTTGTAATTTTTTTTATTCCATTTTTCGCAATTTCAAGGTATTCTTTGGAAAAACAAAATGAAAATATGTTTATATTTTATGGAAGACTTAATTTGCATAATTGGCAGGTAATTTGGAATTGTTTCGTTTTTATAATTTTGTTTATCATTTTTTTGGTCATAATAATTTAAAATAAGAATGTTTTTAAATTCACACATAAAAGTTTCCACTCTATTTTTTCTTCTTTCAATCTCATTGAATTTCAATGCCCAAAAAATTGATCCCGACGATTCATTTACCTTTGAACTATGTTTACCTAATTCTTTTGTAAACAAGCCATACAAAACAATCATGCAAGGCTTAGTGAGTGCTTCTCCATATTATCAGTATACATTAAAAAGCGGAATTTCTTTTGGTGCAGGTGTTCATTATTCCTATTTCGCGATTAATGAATTCAGAATGCCGGTTAAAGTTTTTGGAGGAATTCACACGGGAGCAGCTTTTTTGAAATTGGGTCACGAAAAATTTTGGACAGAACGTTTTGGAACTGATATCGGCTGTAAATTCGGTTATCTTCAGAGCTATGCGGTTAGTGATTTGCTTCGCTCACAAGGAATGTTTTATCGTCGAACAGAAGCTTTATTTATTGAACCAACAATTGGATTTGTTTTATCAGCTGATGTAAATTGTTCCTATCGATTGACAATTGGCTATCCGTTTTATGGATATTCATTCACACCAGAAACAATTGGTTATTATTCTGAAATGGGATTTGACATAGCCGAATTTTCAAAAAACTGTTCCTTTTTGAATGTTGGATTTGCCTATACCTTCTATTTTAACGGCAAGAAAAGCTCTGCAGACGATTAAGTCTGTAATACCCCCACATTATAGCGTTTATCGATTGGAGCATGATTTGCTATTTCTATTCCCATTGAAATCCACTTGCGTGTGTCAATTGGATCAATAATGGCATCTATCCACAAACGGCTAGCAGCATAGTATGGTGAGATTTGCTCGTCATAACGACTTTTTATTGAGTCAAATAATTCTTTTTCTCTTTCTGGTGTAATTTCTTCTCCTTTTCCTTTGAGTGTTGCTACCTCTATCTGCAAAAGCGTTTTTGCTGCAGCTGCACCTGACATCACTGCAATCTCGGCAGTTGGCCAACCGACAATCAAACGAGGATCATACGCTTTTCCACACATCGCATAATTACCAGCACCATAAGAATTTCCCATAACAATGGAAAACTTTGGAACAACACTATTAGACATCGCGTTTACCATTTTAGCGCCATCCTTAATGATTCCACCTTGCTCGCTTTTTGAACCAACCATGAAACCAGTTACATCGTGCAAGAAAACAAGAGGAATATTTTTTTGATTACAAAGCATTATGAATCTTGCTGCTTTGTCAGCTGAATCAGAATAGATAACTCCACCAAATTGCATTTCGCCTTTTGCATTTTTAACAATTTCACGGTTGTTAGCGACTATTCCAACACTCCACCCATCGATGCGCGCATAAGCAGTAACGATTGATTTTCCGTAAGTTGGCTTATATTCTGTAAATTCCGAATTGTCAACTAGGCATGTTAAAATTTCTCGGGTATTATATGGTTTTGAACGATCAGCTGGAAGAATCCCATAAATGTTCTTAATTGATTCTTTTGGAAGTGTTGGAGTTTCACGATCAAAACCTGCATTTTCTTTTTGGCCAATTCTCCCCATTAAATCACGAATCGTAGCGAGACATTCCTGATCATTTTCAACTTTATAATCGCAAATACCTGAAACTTCCGTTTGAGTTGTCGCTCCGCCAAGAGATTCGTTGTCGATACTTTCTCCAATAGCAGCTTTTACCAGGTATGAACCAGCTAAGAAAATAGTTCCAGTTTTATTTACAATTAGCGATTCATCAGACATAATTGGAAGATACGCACCACCCGCAACACAACTTCCCATAACAGCTGCAATTTGAATAATTCCTCTGGAGCTCATGATGGCATTATTTCTGAAAATTCGACCAAAGTTCTCTTTGTCAGGGAAAATCTCATCCTGCATGGGCAAATAAACTCCTGCCGAATCCACTAAATAGATGATTGGCAAGTTATTTTCCATGGCAATTTCCTGAGCCCTCAGATTCTTTTTTCCAGTTATCGGAAACCAAGCTCCCGCCTTAACCGTGGCGTCATTTGCAACAACTATACATTGTCTATTTTTTACATATCCAATTACCACTACAACCCCACCGGCAGGACAACCTCCATG
>VGML01000028.1 GCA_016866415.1 Bacteroidota bacterium
CGTATTTCACCCTTAGGAACCGAGGCAACTTTAGAAGATATGTTGCAGCCAGGGACGGAACAAGTTGCCGCAGGTTATGTACTTTATGGTTCTTCCACTATGTTAGTTTACACTACTGGAAAAGGCGTAAACGGATTTACACTCGATCCTTCAATTGGTGAGTTTTGTCTTTCACATCCAACAATGAAAATGCCAGAAATCGGTCGACTTTATGCAATGAATGAAGGAAACATATTCGAATGCGCGGAAGGGTTAAGAAAGTACATCAATTACTGTCAAAGCCGAGAAAATCAAACAGGAATGCCTTATTCGGGCAGATACATTGGGTCACTTGTCGCTGACTTTCATCGAAATTTAATCAAAGGAGGGATCTATATTTATCCTGACGTTCTGAGTGCTCCAGAAGGTAAATTACGTTTGTTATATGAATGCAACCCATTGGCATTTATCGCTGAACAAGCTGGCGGACTTGCTACTACTGGTCGGAAACGAATTTTGGAAATTAAACCAGAACGTTTGCATCAACGCGTGCCATATTATGTGGGATCGAAATTGATGGTGGAAAAAGTGATGGAGTTATTGGAAGTTTAATTTACCACTATACGCTTCAATAAATGAGGATAATTAGTGGCAACATCTTTTGATATTCCACAAAATAGCGTTAATATTCATTGAATATGGGTCAATATTCATTCTCACTAATTCATTTAAATACTTACATTATATTAGATTTGAAATAAGGAGATGACAGGTTGCTTCTTATGTTAAGGTCGACGTTCTGCTTGGAGAGGCAGTTTTAGTTTGATAAGAGTTTTATAGTTTTTAGTCGACATTTTCTCACGAATTTACATAAGAAGCCTCTCTGTTAAACTGAATTACCACTCATACTTCTTAATCTACCACTAAAAAGGACTCTTGCAGGAGTCCTTTATTTTTGTTGCAAATTGTAAAGAATTGGTCTACTTGGGCTGGCATCATTATCGAAAGGAGCTACTTGTAATTCTAAAATGTACTGACCATCTTCAGTTGATGGGTCAACATAAATCAATTCAGTAATCGTTTTTTTAAGATTTGGATTAGAGGGTACATTCCAAAAAGCATGATGAAATGCGAGTTCACCACCATCAGATTCGCGGTCAACGGAAGGTAAATCAATCAAAAGATGTTGAACATTATACTCATTGATTATATTAATTACAGACAAATCAAAATAAGGAGGATTTGTGTCGGAATAGTTAATGGATTTCTTTTCATTTCCATTGGGCAAGGTTCTAATTACCAATGCTTCGGAAAATTCTTTTAGTTTGAGCTGTTCAAAATGATGATCAAAAATTACACAATCGCCGTTTTCAATTCTATCAGGTGTAATCGATAAAAGCGTTGCTTTGAAAAAAAAGTTTTTTAAGTTTTGATTGATCGAATGTACCTTTTTTGTAATATGACCGCAACATTCTGTATGTGTTCCATGGCCGTGTGGATTAAAGAAAACATCACGAAAATTAACGGAACCACCTTCTTCAACACTTCCAAGAAAACCATTGGCACGAACTGGTTCAAATCTAGGTGGATCAACATACCATGCTCTAACATTTTCAATACCGCTTCTTAATCCAATGGAAAGATCGATGGGTGAATTCGTTTCAATAAAATTATTTTCATCTATGTAAAAACGCATAGACCAAAATTAGCTAAAGATTCTAAAATTTGGTTCGATGAATTTCAAGTGTAATGAAGTTATTTTACAACATGAATGTATCCATGTTTTGTAGATTTATCCTCAGCGGCATCCTTAATTACCAATTTATAGAAATAAACACCTTCTTCTAACTTATCTCCATTCAACGTCTCCCCTTTAAACTGAGGAGAATACAAGGTTTGTTCGAATACCAAATTACCCCATCTATTAAAGATATAAAGAGTATATTCCTCGCATGTTTTAAAGTTTGCGAAAAGAGTAATTTCATCATTTGTTCCGTCGTTATTAGCTGTAATGACATTTGGAAAATCAAAATCATCAAAACCATAAATATGCAAAATTGAAGCGAAAACACTTGCTGTATCAGAAATACATCCGTATTCAGAAGTTATGAAAGCAGTATAATAACCCATTTGTTCTTCATAAATAGGAATACTGAATGAAAAATCAGTTGACACTAAATTATTTGGTCCAGACCAACTAATGGTTGAATTTGGAATTGCGCCAGCACTGAAAGTAATTGGGTCACCTGGGCAAATTGGAGTGGTTGCAGATAAAATTGGTTCTGGAGGAGTTGGATAAATATACAAATCAAATGTTGTATCCAACTCACAACCAAATGAAGAAGTAACATTTAAGCTTATTGGATAAACACCCGAATTGTTTATTGTATATGTTAAATTAGGTGAAGTTGATACTGAATTATTATTAATGAACCATTCATAAGTCATTGACTCGCCCGTTGGATTTGACGAATTGTTGGTAAAAGTGAAAGGTAAGTCTTCACACTGTGTGGTATCACCAGAATAGGAAATTACAGGAATTCCATGCACAAGAAATGATTGCGTCATCGTGTCGCTACAACTTACTGTCGAATAATTGTCTTGGACAATCAAGGTTACTGAATTATTTCCAGATGAAGGAAAAGTGTAGGTTAAGTCTGCCGTTGTGGCAACTTCTTGGTTATTGTATTGCCATGAAATATCATTTTGAGATGAATATAGAGTTGACGACTCAGTAAAAGTCATCGGAGACCCATCACAAACCTCATTGAATGAAAACCCTGCAGTTGGATTATTGTATACAATAAAACTCTCGGTGATTGTATCGCTACAATTATTTTGAGATGTAGAAATAAGTTGAACACTAATCGTATCAGCGGAGCTTGTTGGAAGCGTTGTTGAAGAACCATTGAAGGTGGAACCATTGATTGTCCAAATATTTGAAAGTGTGGAATTATCAGCAATTGTTGAAGCACTTGTCACAACAGTATTTTGTCCAACACAAGCATCAACTGATGAAATATCGGCAACGGGAAAATTATAAACATTTATTGTCTGAGTTACCGAATCAACACAACCTGCATCTGATTCAATAAATAATTCTACTTGATACGTTCCTGGTGAAGAAAATACATGCTCGAAATCAGGAGTTGTTGAAGTAAATCCATCTGAAGAGGTCCAGTGAACACTATCTTGAATCGCGTTTTCAAAAACACTCGTATTAACCAAATTAACTGTATCACCCGTGCAAACTGATTCTGGAATGTAAGACGCCGTGGCATCTGATGGAGTGAGTATTGCTTGTAAGTTTGCAACGCACCCATTAACGGATGTAATTTGACAAGTAACCACCTGACCTTGCTGTGGATTGACAATTGTTGTAATTGGCCCCGTTCCTCCTGTACTCCATTGATAACTTTGAAATCCAGCTGGAGCATTTAAAACAGCGACATTTAGTCCATTTTGAACTTCACAATATCTAGAATCGATTGTAAACGGAGAACAATTTGCTTCCACATATGCATACCCAAAATGAGCTCCTTGTCCGCAATCCCCGGTGGCAAAGTCTAGTGTTACATCTTGACCCACATATGCTGAGACATCAACACCGATAGTAACCCAATTTCTATACCTAATCGTTGTCCCTTGTGTATTACAAGTTTGAAATCCAGCAGCATTGCCCGAAGCTGCAACGTAATAATAGGTACAAGGAATTACTTGCCCAGATTCATTTAAAAGTTTAGCTTCAAATCGAGGTTGATCTGATGCAGAATGATTTGCATCCTCTAAAACAACAGCATATTTATAGGTAATTAGAGTATTTGTTGGAGTAATATTAAAAACATAACGCAGTCTTTCAGCGCCATAACCACTTTGATCGTTGCCGAGTTTAGCTGAAAAAGTACTCCCTGGAGCAACTACTGGAATATTGCCACATGAATAAGGGTCAATCGCATTCCCGGACATAATGGTATGTTGTCCATTCACAATTCCGTCCTCCGGTGTAGAGATCGCACAACATGAACCTGTTTGACCCGTCCAATTCTGAAATGTTCCTGACTCAAAATCGGAATTTGTGCAGCCTGTTTGAGAAAATAGAGCAAGAGTGTTAATAAGAAAAAGAATTGCTAAAAGTAATTTTATCATTTTGATTTATATACAAGACGTAAAGTTACAATCATGGTTGCATTAGACAAATCGCCGATCTCAAAATACTGTATTTGTGTATCAAATGTATCATTGATTTTTGATTTTTTCAATCATCAAGTTGCTTAAAGTAAACTACTGAGACAAGATTTACAAACTGATTTAGATAGGCAACTGTTCTATCCTCCTCGGCATTTCGAGTGAAAACTAGCTGCCTGCATTTCGGTAAACTTTCAGCAATTCTGGAAATAAATCCTCGGAATCCTAGTCTCATCTGATCATCAATTTCTAAAATTAAAAACAGTTTTAATTTACCAATATTGAAACCATTCTGAAAATACAATTCGCATAGGCGTTTGGGTGTTCCAATGATAATTTCTGTGCCATCAAATAAGTCGTTACGCTGTTTTAACTTATTTCCTTTCTCGATAATCAAATCGATGGTCAAATCATTTGGCTTCAACTCTTTTGATGCGCGATCATGAATCTTTTTTGCGGTGTCATCATCTTTGCATACGACTATACCCCGCGGAGAGCCTTCTTCAGGCTGAGGTATGAATTCCAAGAGAATTCGAGGAATAAAAGATTCATATTCCTCTAGTTGAGCGGTTCCCAAAACGGATTTCCCAGAGCCCAATAACCTTAAGACCTCCAGGATATTTTCATTTTCATAAATGTCTGCCATTTATTTCAGTTTTGGGTTATTCAAATGTCTCACCTTATCGCGATTTGTTTTTTTTTCAAGATTTTTCTTAAGAGCTTCTTCCAAATCTATTCCTGTTTGGTTGGCAAGACAAATTAAAACAAACATCACATCCGCCAATTCATCTCCAAGATCCTTGTTTTTGTCACTTTCCTTTTCACTTTGTTCGCCGTATCTTCTAGCCATTATTCGAGCAACCTCCCCTACTTCTTCCATTAAAATTGCGGTATTCGTAAGCTCATCAAAATAACGAACACCAACTTCCTTTATCCAATTGTCCACAATTTTTTGTGCTTCAGCAATTTCCATTTTTCAAAGTTAGAAAGATAAGTCGCGTTTTCCATTTCTTTTTTCGAAATTTGTCTAATACAATTCAAAGAATGGAAAAACTTCATAACTTTATAAACGGGGCTTATTTGGAACCAAAAAGCGGGGAATACATCGATAACTACGAGCCAGCTACAGGACAAATTTATTCTTGGATCCCTGATTCCGATTCCGATGACGTTGAACTAGCCGTTGAAGCCGCTGAAAAAGCTTTTCCGATTTGGTCTGCTATGTCTGTGGAAGAACGAAGTAAGATTTTAGTCAAACTATCCGAAGGAATTGACAAAAGAATGGATGAGTTTGTAGCAGCTGAAAGCAAGGATAATGGAAAACCAATCACACTTGCACGCCACGTCGATATCCCGAGGGCTGTTTCGAATTTCCATTTTTTCGCTACTGCAATTCTTCATTTTGCTTCTGAATCACATTACATGGAAGGAGTTGGAGTAAACTATACAACGCGCAAACCGATTGGAATTGTTGGATGTATCTCTCCTTGGAATTTGCCACTTTATTTATTTTCTTGGAAAATTGCGCCAGCTTTGGCTGCAGGTAACTGCGTGATTGCAAAACCTTCAGAGATAACTCCTTACACAGCTTATTTATTAGGAAAAGTTGCTCAGGAAGCAGGTTTACCAAATGGGGTTTTGAATATTCTTCATGGAACGGGACCAAAAGTAGGAGATGCCATTGTAAAACATCCAAAAATCAAGGCGATTTCCTTTACGGGTGGGACTAAAACAGGCGAGTACATCGCGAGAACAGCTGGACCCATGTTTAAAAAGCTTTCCTTGGAACTGGGTGGTAAGAACCCTAATATCATTTTTTCAGATTGTGATTTTGAGGATATGTTAAGCACAACCATTCGTTCTTCATTTGCAAATCAAGGACAAATTTGTTTGTGTGGCTCTCGAATTTTCGTAGAAAAATCAATATATCCTAGGTTCAAAGAAGCTTTTGTGGAAAAAATATCCAAGTCAAAAGTCTCCTTTCCAGAAGATCCAAAAGCTAATCTTGGAGCCGTTGTATCAGAGCCTCACATGGAGAAAATCCTTTCTTACATTGAACTAGCAAAACAAGAAGGTGGAACCATTTTGACCGGAGGAAAGCGTGTTCATTTAGATGCTCCGCATGACAAGGGCTATTACATTGAACCAACCATTATCGAAGGACTTTCATTCGATTGCAGAACCAATCAAGAAGAAATTTTTGGGCCAGTTGTTACGATTACACCATTTGAAACCGAAGAAGAAGCATTGATGATGGCGAATTCAACGCAATATGGCTTAGCTGGAACGATTTGGACTTCTGATCTAAAACGTGCTCATCGCGTTGCTGATCAACTTCAATCGGGAATTGTTTGGATCAACTCATGGTTAGTAAGAGACCTTCGAACACCATTTGGGGGCCTAAAAGCTTCTGGAGTTGGAAGAGAAGGTGGTTGGGAGGCATTGCGTTTCTTTACCGAAGCAAAAAACATTTTTATAAAATACTAAAATGAGATTACTACTAGTTTTTTTATTTTTTGGTTCTGCTGCACATACTCAGCTCAAACCGATTTTACTTCAGTTAAAAAAAGATACGATTGTTCAGTGGCACTATCATTTTGGCGATGAATTTACTGCTGAAAAGTTGGATTTTGATAAATGGTATGATGGATATCCTTGGGGGCGATTTATTCCGGAGCAACGAATTTACTCGGCGCCAGAAATGGTCTCACAAAACAACGGTTTTTTGCGTTTGAAAGTCGACACAACGAGTGAGTGGAAAAAACTTCCCGAATGGCTCGTAAATCCAGATTTAGCGAAGAAGGGCATTGAAGTCAGGGATGGTGCTATGCAAGTTGATTATATTACTTCATGCGTTTGGAGTAAAAAAAACTTTAAATATGGTTATTTTGAATGTCGATGCAAAGCTCCTGCAGGCAGAGGTCTTTGGCCAGCGTTTTGGTTGTTCGGACAAAATCAGAAAGATGAAATAGACATTATGGAAATGAAAGGTGAAAGGCGAAATGAAACCCATGTTGACATTCATCTTCCAAATAAACGTGATAAAACACCTGGCTTTTTAGGCATTAAAAAAGATTGGGGAGGATGGGTCAAAATGCAAGAAGAGCTAACGAATGACTGGGTAATTTTCTCTGGCGTTTGGTTACCAAATTCCTTGATTTATTACGTGAATGGAGTCCCCGTTTCTCATTTTGATGGTGATTTTGATACGCCGATGAACGTTATTGCCAATTTAGCTGCTGCTCGCGATAATGGTCCGTTTAGTCCTGGACCAGATAAAAACACAATCTTTCCAAACGAATTTTTGGTTGATTACATCCGTGTTTGGAAACCTTTGAGCGATCCTGCGGAAAATCAAGCCGAAAAATGGAGTTTTTCACAAAACAACAAATCTTTGAATTCGGAAATATCAAAATCCCCAAACGCCAAAATCAAACGCAAAGTTCGACACGTTTATTCCAAAAAGCGTTTAAAAAACGAAATCGGGTTTATCTCCTTGGTTCCGCAGAATAAATCGGTCTACTCTATTCAATATAACGGGAATTTAAACACGGACTTAATCGTTGAATTGGACGACCAAAAGAGTCGGCCTAAACGTATATCTATAGAATCTAACACCATTGATTTATCAGGGATTCCATCAGGAAATTACATTTTAAAAATTCAAACACCAGAATCAAAAACGCAAATTTTGATAAAACTTTAAGTAAGGGTTAGGCGAATAATCGCATTCAGATTGTACACATAATTTCACTTTCAATACATTTTTGAAATTAAATTTCAAAAATTGAATATATTTGTTAGTTAGGGTATTTTGATAAAAACAGAACAATCAAAAATAAATGACAGAAATTAATTTAATTGGAAATTCGGGCGTTCAATTTCACACATTCAATGCAAAAATTGAGAAAGACAAATTACGTAATTTAAAGTTTGTTTATTTTGAGGATGTTGAACTCAATAAAAGACGTTTTTGGCTAGAAGAGTTAGTTTTTGTGCAAGAAAGAGATGCTTTTTGCAGAAAATCCGAATTAATTAAACTAGACGCATTTACTGGTGAAGGCAATTTAAAGCCAACTATTAGATGGGACGAATTGCGAGTTTTCTCTGAAGGTCAGCCCCAAGTCTTTGAAGTTGGAAACATTCAACAGGTAATCAAAGCATTTAAAAACAAGTAGATTCCTCTTCCTTACTTCAAAAATAATTCGATTACTCGGGATTTTTTTGGTCCGACAGATTGGGTGAGAATGTATATCAATCAAATCGACCAGGAAACATTAGAGATAATTTTTTCTGTAGATACAACACTCGCTAAAAGTCCTTAAGTTATTCACAGCCCTGAATTAAATGAGATCCAAATGATCTTCGTTTCAATCTAAACAAAGTGAGGCATCTTGAATTGGTTGATTTGTCGAATCCGCAGAAAGCATATAAAGGCAGTTTTGCCAACGACATGGCTTTTTCATTTTCAAGAGTTAATTCATCCTCAGCTTTTGAACCCATAAAGCTTTTAATGGCATAACCAACAATAATAATTGCGACAATCGCAACAAGAATTTTTAAATATTTATTTATGTTATTTTCAGAGGGGTTAATTATGGGTTTAGGATCCGGCTTTGGAGCTGGTTGTGGCTCTTCGATAATACGAATCATCTCGTCATACTCCTCCTTGCTGATTGAGTTTTTAAGTGAATTGATCCATCTCAACAATCGGATAGAAAATAATCAACTAAAATATAGAGCTGAAGCACGGGAAATCTATGACGAACTAACTGAAGAACTAAATTCTAAAAAAGAGACTTCAACTAATTGCTTAGAAACAGAAAAAAGCAAATCTGAATTATTTAAAAAATACCCTATAGGCACTAAAAAATATAATCGCCTCGACTCAATTTATTTGGTTTATTTGAATGCTGAGAAAGAAAATGAAACAGGCACTTATCACGGCATTCAGGAAGAATTGAAACTAGAAACAGCGCGCTATGAAAAATTAATAGAAGAAAAATTAGGTTATGAGTCTGAAGATCAAAAAAATGAGGAGGTTTCCCGTGTTGAATCTTTATTGAGTAACTTCTTTTATTATTACAATCAATCTTCAGACAATAATTTAAGTAATTCAATTTTTAACTATATAAATCTTCCCTTTCACTATAATGGTCAATCGGGTTTAGATGTGGAAAGAATATCCAATATTTTCACAAACGAACGCTATGAATGTAATAGTTGTTATTACAATGTTGTTTCTTCAACCGCAGACTATAAAGGGAAAGACGGGGAATTATTAATTTGGAGATGCCGTGTAAATATCGGAGAATTTCAATCGTATGATGCAATCATAAAATTAAAAGGGGATAAAATATCGTACTTTGAAATCGTCAATTTTTAAAGTCTACCTCTTCTTCCCACCAAATCTCACTCCTCCTGTGAGCTTTACCGTATAAAAAAACTGTCGGTAAACCAAGTCGGAAAAACGAATCGATTTGTTGTCAAAATCGGCAATTAAAAAGGCGAAATATTTTTTATTGGAATAACCCCCCATAATTCGGACATCATAACGAGGTGCTAAACCGAGAAATCCGCGTGATTGGTGATCCAAACGATAAAACTTGGACTGAATGACGCCACCAAGTCCGAACCAACCACAGAATTGCCAGTTTTTTATTCGATTGACATAGGCATATCCTGGAATTAATCCGAGGTCAAATGCCGAATAGCGGGAAGCTGCCGTTTTGGAATTATAAGGATCTTGAATTTGAATAGGAATAATGCTTATGCCTGGGTTATCCGCTCCAAACAAATTGACCGTTCCTTTTACATACCATGTTTGAACAGGTTTGTTGTAATGTGCCCGCTTTCCATGCAAGCCTTTAATTTTAAATTCTTTGTTGTTAAAATACCAAGCGTTCATGGTCAAATTCAAGGAGCCGGTATTTGATTGAATTGCATTTGGTGTTTGGGTTGTAAGGGTTGTATCCCAGCGGTTGGCATCTTGAATGGAATAGCCTAAAATTGATTTAAATTCAACGTCAAAATGAATTTTTTTAATGTCAAAATCGAATCCTAAATTATACTGCTTCGTTTCTCCAAACAGTTCTTTATTTCGAAAATAACCAAGAATAGGCAGTCCAAGGCGCAACGAAAACCACTTGTAAGCGAATCCAATTCCTAAAAATGGCTTGTAATTGTTTTTGTAGTTTATTTTTTCAATTCCATTCGGAAAATTGTAATGAAAACTAAATGGCGCGGTATTGAAGCCAATGTCCGAATAAAGAACCTTACTTTCGTAAAAGTCCTCAAGGAAAATGCTATCCTTTTGAGCAAAACTTGAGCTGAAAAGGAATAAAATAATTAATTTACTCAGTAATGTTTTCAAGCCCTAAAATGAATGCGTATACTTTTGCTATTTCCTTTCTTTCAGCGCTTCGGCCGGAGCCACCGCCATGACCTGCATCCATGTTGCAATCAAAGACTAACGGATTTTTATTGGTTCGATATTCTCGCAATTTGGCAACATATTTCATCGGTTCCCAATACTGAACTTGCGAATCATGGTAACCTGTTGTGACATAAATCGCAGGATAATTCATTTTATAAATGTTGTCATATGGCGAATATTTCAACATGTAATAATAGTATTCAGGGTCATTCGGATTTCCCCATTCTTCGTATTCACCAGTCGTAAGTGGAATGCTTTCATCCAACATAGTAGTAACCACATCCACGAATGGAACTTGGGATACAATTCCTTTCCAAAGATACGGAGCCATATTGGTCACGGCGCCCATCAACAAACCTCCTGCACTTCCGCCTTGCGCATAGATTTTTTCCTTATCGCAATAGCCCATGTGACCTAGGTATTCGGCCGCATTAATGAAATCTGTGAATGTATTGATTTTATTTTGGAATTTACCATTTTCGTACCAATGCTCCCCCATGTATTTACTCCCACGAATGTGCGCTACCGCATATACAAATCCACGATTCAAAAGACTCAAACGCGTCGCACTAAAAACATCAGGTAAGGTGTAACCGTATGAACCATAACCATACAACAAACAAGGCGCTTGACTTAAATTCAGCCCTTTTTTGTAAACCAAACAAACCGGGATTTTAGTGCCGTCATTGGCTGTTGCCCAAACGCGTTTCGATTCATAATCTTCTGATTTAAAACTCTTATCCAATAATTCTTTGCGGAACCAAATGGATTTTTCCTCGGTTGCCATGTTGTATTTGTAAATCGTTGATGGAGTTGTTAATGAATTGTATGCGTAAAAAATCTCATCTGAATCGTAATTGTCATTTAATCCTGGCGACAAAAAGTAGGTTTCTTCATTAAATTTAATAAATTGTTCCTTTCCCGAGGCGATATTTTTTACTTTCATTTTAAGCAAACCATTGGAGCGCTCTTCGATTAATAAGAAATTCTTAAAAACTGAAACCCCCTCTAAAAGTGTATTCACATCGTGTGCAATGATTTCCGAACAAGACTCAATTTCTTTCGGAACATCTCTGGAAAATAATAAGCGTTTGTTCTCCGCGTTTGAATTACTCAATATATAAAATCCTTTTTCATGATGACCGATGTCATACATGTGACCTTGTTTTCGTGTTAAAAACACGAATGGATTTGTATTAGCTTGATTCGCATCAATCAGCCACGTTTCTGATGTGGTCGAACTAGCAATTTGAATTACAATGTATTTGTCTGTAATTGTTTTTCCTATTCCCAAACTGAATTTTTCATCTTTCTCTTCGTAAACAAGAGCATCATTTTTAGAATCCGTTCCCAAGACATGTCGAAAAACTTGAAATTCACGGAGCGTTTGAGGATCCTTTTTGACGTAAAAAACGGTTTTGTTATCATTAGCCCATACAATTTCTCCACTGACATCTTGAATTTTGTCCTTCAAGAATTTACCCGTTGAATTTTCACGAAAAGTAGCAACGTATTTTCTCCTTCCAACAAAATCTTCCGTTAATGCCAAAATTTTATTATCTGGAGAAGGTGACCAACCTGCGAGTTCATAAAAGGATTGATTTTTTGCTCGTTCATTTTCATCGAAAAAGATCGTTTCTTTTCCTTTTTCTAATTGAACAATCTGCTGGTAATCTTTTCCCTCCAAGTTTTTAACTTGATACGTTTTTCCGTTTAAGATAAATGGAGCACTAACGTCATTTGGATTGATGCGCTGATCAAACTCTTTCAGAAGCTTGTTGACTAATCCGTTCAATGGTTCAAAATACTTCTCGCAATAGGCGTTTTCTTTATTTAAGTGATCCAAGACTTCCTTTGAATCGCGCTCATTCATCCAATAGTAATCATCGATTCGTTCGTGTTTGTGTTTTGTTAATTTTTTTGAGCTTTTTTTAGCGATAGGCTCTTGCGTTTGAGAAAACATGCTGTTGAGGATAAAAAGGTTAGTAACCAAAATAAGTTTCCACATACTTTTAATTTGAAATTCAAATATACTCAATATCTTGAACGATTGTCTTAACTTTGAGATGTGAAAACGCTTTATAAATTCCTTCTTAATAAACTTCCTCGACCACTTTTAATTCGCTTGAGTTATGTTTTCCGCATCTTCGCTCCCATGCTTTACAAAGGGAATAAAGTGGAATGTCCAGTTTGTGAACGGAAATTTTCAAAGTTTTTATCCTACGGATCAAAGGTGGCGCATAGAGAAAACGTTTTGTGTCCTTACGATTTGACCTTGGAGCGTCACAGACTGATGTGGCTTTATTTAAAAAATGAAAGTGATTTTTTCACTGCCGAGAAATTAAATGTTCTTCACATTGCTCCGGAACAATGTTTCCATGGCAAGTTCAAATCGCAAAAAAACTTGAATTACCTAACTGGAGATTTAGAGTCCCCAATTGCGGATTTGCACTTTGATTTACATCACATTCCATTGGAGGAAAATCGATTTAACGTTGTCTTTTGCAATCACGTGATGGAGCATGTTGATGACCCAATTCAGTGTATGAAAGAACTTTTTCGTGTCATGAAACCTGGCGGTTGGGCAATCATGCAAGTTCCACAAGATATGAGTCGTGAAATAACCTATGAAGATGCATCTATCACCACACCAGAAGATCGCGAAAAACATTTCTGGCAAAAAGATCATGTGCGTTTGTTTGGTAGAGATTATCCACAATGGCTTGAAAAAGCTGGTTTTAATGTTGAATTTTATGATGTAACGAAGAAATTCGACACTGAAACCATTGAACGATTTAGACTGATTAAGGACGAATTGCTTTACATTGCTAAAAAGCCTAATTTTAATGATTAATCATAAGAGTTGAAAATGAAAAAGCTACTTGTTTTACATGCAATTTTCCTCATAACTTTCTTTGCGCAAGCTCAAAAAAACGTTTTTTTGGACGTCGCTCCGATGTATCAAAATACAAATCTCGAAATGAACGTGAATTACACGGCTTGGAACGGAAAAACATTTAAATTGGATCATTTTGATTATTATTTAACCAATGTTGAACTGACTTACGACGGTGGACAAACAATTTTGATCGACTCAGTTTTTCTGGTTGAACCGCAAAATCACACACTTTTACTTGGAAATTTCAACATCTCTCAAATTGAGACAATAAAATTCATAGTTGGTGTTCCAAAACCGCTCAACACGCAAGCAGGAAGCCAGGCAATTGACATATCCTTATATCCTGAAAATCATCCATTGAGCTTTCAGTCTCCTTCAATGTATTGGGGTTGGGCTGCGGGATACATGCACATGATTATCGGAGGTTTCGCGGATGACAATGGAGATGGGAATTTAGAAGCCTATTTTGAACTGCATAATTTAGGAAATCAAAATCAAAAATTGGTAGAATTTCCTACCATTATTCAAACCAACACTTCCAGCAATCAGATTGATATATTTATGAATTGCCAAGTAGATCGATGGATTAATAATATACCTTTAAGCACAGTTGGTGTGTTACATGGTGAAACAGGGAACAACGCAACTATTTTGAATAACGTATTAACGCAGGACGTATTTATTCAACCAGCAAATGCAAGCATTGAAAGTTTGAATACCAACTCAAAAATCTATTTTCAAAATCATGGTGAAGGTATTACAGTTTTCTGGACAGAGATTAAAGATTTAAATCAAATTCGTGTATTCGATTTGAATGGCCGTTCAATCAAGCAAATAAAAACCAATATGAAAAATGGCAGCTTTCAATTAGATCATTTGCAAAACGGTTATTACCTAATTCAATTTTACAACGAAAATAATCGTTTAATCGGGAGCTTGAACGCAGTTCACTAATCATGCGAGAAAAGAATTTTTCATTTCTGATTTTTATATTTTTTCTTGTCCTTTCTGTTTTTCATTCTTGTTCGAACAAGTCCTATTTTTTACCTGAACTAATTTCGGTTCCTGCCCCTCAAGATAATCCAACAACCGAGGAAAAAGCGGAACTTGGTAGAAAGCTGTTTTTTGACAAACGACTTTCTCGCGACGGAACCATTTCTTGCGCCACCTGCCACAATCCCCGAAAAGCATTTACAGATCAATTAACGACAAGCAGAGGAATTAACGGTCAAACTACAGAACGGAATTCACCATCTATTCTCAATTCTGGATTTTTGAAAACAGCCATGTTCGATGCGCATTTACAAAGTTTAGAATTGCAAGTCATCGTTCCGATTCAAGAAAAAACGGAAATGGGTCATAACATGAAGGAACTAATTCCGCAACTCCGGGCCATTCCTGAGTATCAAGCTGCCGCAAAAAAAAGTTTCAATCGGGACTTCGACGCATATGTGTTAACAAGAAGTATTTCTGCTTTCGAGCGAACGTTGGTTTCAATGAATAGCCGATATGACCAATTTCAGCGAGGCGACAAACAGGCACTTTCGAAAACCGAACAAGCTGGGCTCAAACTTTTTACTGAGAAATTGTATTGTGCGAAATGTCACCCTGCGCCCTATTTCACAACGTTTGAAGCTGAAAATAATGGCTTGTATCAAGATTACGAGCCGATTGCCGATAAAGGTCGTTTCCGAATTCACCTTGATTCGAACGACATTGGAAAATTCAAAGTCCCGTCCTTGCGAAACATCGAGTTAACATTCCCCTACATGCACGATGGGAGCATGAAAACATTGGAAGACGTAATCGCTCATTATTCGAAGGGTGGACAAAAACACCCAAAAAAGAACAAAGTTATTGAACCATTTCAGTTGAGTGTGACTGAACAAAAACAGCTGATTGCCTTCTTAAAATCACTCACGGATTCGAGTTATTTGAAAAAGTTTGAAAATTAATAGTTGACAGTTGTAACCAAACGTAATTTGGTCATTACTACAAAAAACTAATTCTATAAAACACCGCTACCTTAATTTATTTTTCATTTTAATTTCTC
>VGML01000029.1 GCA_016866415.1 Bacteroidota bacterium
TCTGTCGCCTCCAATGCATTGAGGTTTTCAATGAGTTGAGCTTCTTTACTCGCACCTAGAATTACGGTACTGACATTTGGATTTTTCAAGCACCACGCCAAACTCATAATTGGAAGTGAAAGTCCAATTTCATTTGCCAAAGAAGTTAGTTTCTTAGTGATATCTATTTTCTCAAGCGTGATGTTCTTGTCTTTTAACCATTCAAGTCCTTCGATACCGAGACGCGTATCATTCGGAAATTGATCATTGTATTTTCCGCTTAAAAGTCCACTTGCCAGTGGAGACCAAATAGTTGTTCCTAAACCAACAGT
Source organism: Bacteroidota bacterium (assembly GCA_016866415.1). Lineage (GTDB taxonomy): Bacteria > Bacteroidota > Bacteroidia > Flavobacteriales_D > Crocinitomicaceae > UBA952. The sequence continues at coordinate 312 of VGML01000029.1, forward strand.
TTTATAAACCTGAGAAAACTCCACTTCCACTTTATGACGGCAAAACATGTTATATTCCGGTTGCTCTACGATTGGTCCTATGAGGTGGTTTTGCTTGGCAAACATGTGTGCTTCCATGATTTCTTGGGCGCTCCATTCGGAAGTTCCCCAATATAGGATTTTTCCTTGCATGATTAATTGATGCATTGCCCAAACCGTTTCTTCTATTGGCGTATTTTTATCTGGTCGATGACATAAAAATAAATCCAAATAATCCAATTGGAATCGCTCTAACGCTTGATGACATCCTTCAAAAATGTGTTTTCTGCTCAATCCTTTTTGGGTTGGCATTTGCCCTCCAGTTCCAAAAAACACCTTTCCGCTCACAATATAGCTATCACGCGACCAGTTTTTCTTTTTCAGTATTTGTCCCATGACGCGTTCACTTTCGCCTCGAGCATAAATTTCAGCATTGTCGAAAAAATTTATTCCTCTTTCGTAGGCAATCTCCATTAGTCGTTCTGCAACATCGTCGCCAATTTGTTTTCCAAATGTCAGCCATGATCCAAGCGATAATCGAGAAATTTGTAAGCCTGATTTTCCTAGATTATTGTAGTGCATTTCACTCATGTTCCGTTGTTTTTAAGTTTAATTTTTTATTTTGAAAATGTTTAAAAATCCCATTCAAGATTACTACCAAAATGATAATGGCCGAACCGATGTAAAAATTTGAATTCAAGAGTTTATGCTCTTTAAGAATGAAAATTGCTAGTAAAATTGTATAAACAGGCTCGAGATTAATGCTCAACGAGACTGTGAATGCACCTAACTTTTTCACAATATCCATTGTTATCAAAAAAGCAAATGAAGTGCACAAAATTCCCAAAAATAATAACCAACCCAAATCTGAATAGGACATGGAAAAAACTTCAAAATTCAATCTTCCTGTTATCAAAAGAAATATTGAAATAGCAATAAATCCTGTCGAAAGTTCATAAAATGACAAATGCGTTGATGGAACATCTTGAACCAACCTTCCATTAAAAACAGAAAACATGGCAGCAAGTAATGCAGATGTCAAACCTAAATACAGGGCTTTCATCTCCTTGGCTGAAAAATCACCTGAAACGAAATAAATTCCAAAAATAACCACTGCTCCTAGTGCAAATTCGAGCCAAGAAAACTTGCGTTTCATGACAATTGGTTCAAGCCAGGTAACATGCAAAGTAGTTGTTGAAAGACATAAAATTCCAAGCGATGCAGTTGACATCTGAATTGCGGAGTAAAATGTCAACCAATGCGCTGCCACAATAATTCCAACCGAAACAATTTTCCACCAATGTTTCTTGTCAACTTTAAATGATTTTTTAGTAAAAATGAAGAAACAAGCAAGAAAAGCGGCTGCAATAAAAACCCGATACCAAACAATTAATACGAAATTCAGGGAAATTAATTTACCTAAAATGCCCGTAAAACCCCACATGAAAATGATGAGGTGCAGTAAAAAATGGTATTTATACTTCTCAAACAAGAATTATTTCTTCTTGCTCCATTCCTCAATGGATGCCTTGTTCATTTTGACATAGTTATTATCACCATCTTTTTCGGCTGCAGTAATTGATTTTTTTACCGTTTCTATTGCTCCTTTGTAATCACCATTTGCAGCTTGAAGCTGAGCCATTAATCGAGACATCCAATAGGCTTCTGGGCGCATTTCAACTGCTTTTGTGGACCATGCTAATGCTTGTTTCAATTCCATTTTCTCTTGGAAGTAATAGTTGGCCGCCTGATGGTAATCATTTGCCGTTGGTCCGTCCATTGTTTTTTTGATGCTTGCAACTACTTTATCCTTGGTATTCAATGTAAAAGGGATATTGATACGAGTTTTGTCCCAAGAAAATTGCAATGTTGCACCTGAATTCTGAAGATTGTCAATTGAAATTGTTAGGTTTTCAACTGCATCATTCAAATTAACTACAGGTGAAGTCAGCCTCAAAGCAACTTTCTGTTCATCCCATTTATCAGGTGTTCCCCAATTTGTTGTTTCTGTATAGAAATAAACTTCCCAATTTTCTTTATTCGGTTTTGTATATATGGCATACGTTCCCGCTTTCAAAGTATCCTTTCCAAAAACCAACGCGTCAGAAAAAGTGATCTTCGTATTTTCGTTGGCTCCGAACCGCCAAATTTCTCCGAAAGGAACAACATCACCAAATACAACTCGATCCTTTTTTCCAGGGCGAGAATATGATATGGAAATATCTGCTAAACCTACTTTCTGTTCGATTTTAGCTAAAGGACTGGCTTTTGGAGTCGAAATTTGCGCGAAAGAATTAAAAACGATTAAGGCAAAGGAAAGGATAATGATTTTTTTCATGTTTATATTTTTTGAGTTCAAAATTAGCTTTATAAACAAAGCGATTCAGAAAAGGTTGAAATTTTCGTTAATCAAGCCACAATGTGATGGGTATAATATATTATTTATCAATGAATTAGCTGGTATTTTTGATCAAGAAGATTAGAAAGCTCTAAAATATCATTTTTTCGAACCAAGGAGTCAATCCATTCAGATGGCATTGAATCAATTCCATAGATGATTCCAGCTAATCCACCAGTTATTGCAGCATTAGTATCAGTGTCACCACCTAAATTGACAGCAGCTAATACCGAATCATCAAAGGTTTTATAATTCATAATACACCAGAGTGAAGCCTCCAAACTATGAAGCACGTAACCTGATGATCTTATTTCTATTTCATCAAATTCAGATATATTGGCCTCAATGATTCTGTTAAACAAAATTATTTCACTGTAAGCAATATTTGCTTCAATGAAAAATTGTTTGATTTCTTTTTGCGTTTGTGAGTATGCCTGATATTTTGATTCGGTTTTTAAATAATTTTCGGCAAAGCGAAGATAAATTAAACAGGCAATTGCCGAACGAACATGATAATGCGTTAATGCCGAAACATCCCATATCAAGCTGAATTGGTCTTGGATACTTTTTCCAAATGTCAAAAACAACATAGGAAGAATTCGCATCAAAGAACCATTGCCGTTCGTTTGCTCGTCAGTGTGACTTTTTAAGGAATGTAACTTGTTTTTCTCTTCATTTTTATTTTTCAAAATCGAATCCAACCTAGAAATGGCCATTGAGGTGGTAATTCCGATATCAAATACGTTCCCGTGGGGAGTCCAATAAGCCTCATTTTTCCACTGAACAAATTTGTGTGCAATATCAACGATATCGTATCCATTTATGAGACTTTCCGCCAAGCAAAATGTCAATGAACTGTCGTCGGACCAAGTGCCTTTTGGTTGATGATATGTCCCAAATTCGCGCATTCCAATAACTGGATTTGCTTTTAGCGAATTTCTGCTTTGAAATTCAACAGGGACTCCAAGCGCATCTCCAATTGCAATTCCAAATAATATATCTTTAGCTAATGCTCTCCTCACTTGTTGGCCACTCCATTAAAAATCTTCTCTGTTCTTCCGTTTCAGGAGACTGACGTTTATCAATTGAAGTTGTTCTCTTCAGGTAATTTATGGTTTCCAATACGTTTTCCTTTGAAGCAAGGGAATTATTCAATAAAAAGCAACCCACTGCAGTTCCAGTTCTCCCTACTCCACCCCAGCAATGCAGATAAACAACCTTTTTTTGCCGAATGGAATCTTGTACAATAGAAAGAATTTTTCTCATCGTTTCAATTGTCGGAATGGAAAGGTCCTTGATAGGAATTCGGTGAGTTTCAATATTATGTTTGTTTAAGTATGGTGCGTAGTCGTAAAACAACTTGTTCTCATAGTTTTTTTCATCCTCCTCCATCAAATTAATTACAACATTGACCTTAACCTGAATTAGTCCTTTTAATTTAGTTATTGTCTCATTTTCATTCATTGAAGCTGGAATTTCTCCTACAATAAATCGGTTTGGTAAAACCCAATAAGAACGTTCAAAAGGTAGCATATTTTTTTATTTTAATTCTCCTAAATATCTTAAAGTCTTTTCGCATTTTGAACTAAAATAGTATTTGTCCAATACCAATTCAAAAACCTTTTTTTCGTTTTGAACTGCATTAAAAAGAGTCATGGAAGACTTCAGTTTAACGTCATCGGGAGAATCAAAAATCGAGTAAGCAGAAAGATTTTCTATATTCAATAATACAGTGGAAATCTCAATTAATCTTTGTCCAAGAATAGGGTGATTTACGTACGCTAGTGCCTCTTCTCTGCTTTTTATGGCATAACGAGTAGAATCATAACTCGTTCCCAGACCTATAAATTGTGGGAAAATATACCACATCCAATGTGTTTGCTTTTTCCCTAGTTTGATTTCTCGAAGAGCATCATCATACCCATAAGATTTTTCTTCCTGTATTTGAGCAAGTAGAAACCGATTAAGATTAAAAGGATCTATCATTTTATCAAATTGTTTTTAATTGAAAAATTAATCATTATTCTTAAAATTAAACTAAAAACTGTCTTTTAACTCTAATATTGTTTCAACCTCCCAATTCGCACGAACTTTTGTGGTTGTTGAGAATTGTAAAACACGTTCAGCTTTCAATTGATTTTCAGGTGATATTGGATCCCATTTTCCATTTTGATTTACATCTTGTATGATGCGAAATGTATATTCACCCGGATTCAAGCGAGAAAAAACGATTGGTTTTTCGACTGAATTTGTATCTATTTTTTGTTCTGCAATTAGTTTTTCTTTCTCAAATAATTGAATAACAAAATTCTCCAAGGGCTTACTCAATTTCACATTCAGAGTTCCAAGTTCACGGTCTTCTTTTCCTAGTATTTCAACTTTCGCAGGGTTATTAAGCTTGTCGGAAAGACCTTTGATTGCTCCATCTTTTATGGTTACAATGTATTTTTTTAACTGTTTATCCGATGGCTGTAATTGAATTCTATTCTTTTCAAAATCAATCGTAAAATTTACTTTTGAACTATCAGGATACTTCAGAACTTCGATTTTTGTTGTGTCAACGGATTCAATAAAATCCATCACTTCAAATGAAGAAGAATTTGAAATTTCATTTTCTTTTGTGACATTCTTAGGAGTTAATTTTACGATTTTGTTTTTCTCCAATCGCCTCAAATTGAACGTATCAGTATTTACGATCAACAGAAATTCATTTTCTACTGATTCTCCAATAGCAATCTGAAGGCTGTCTTCCTGTGGACGCCAATATCGGTCATTTTTCAATTCTTGACCATTCAGGGAAATTTTTGTCAATTCATCAGTATTAGGAACATGAACCCCAATAAGTCCCGGTGGAATAAGTTTTGCGTTTTTTACTCGATCAGGCTGAAGAGGAATCGATAATTTAAAATCTAATGTGTCTGATGAATTTGTATTAATCACAATCGGTTCAAATTTCCAATCTTGCGCTTCATCTTTTTGGATTCGAAGATCTTTGTTTTTGTCATCGAAAGCTTTGCAGTAATAGGTTCCTTGCTTTAAAGATGGCAAATTTACGTAACCAAATTGATTACTTTGCCCAAAATAAATTGGCTTATCCGAATTCAATGAATCGAAAAGTCCAATTGTTATTTTTGACTTAATTTGATTCGAAAAAGCATCAATGGTGCGCGCAACAAACTTCAAGGAATCTAATTTAGGCCCCGTGGAAAAAGTTATTCGCATCAAAGAATCGTTACCCTCAGTGAGGTCTTTTACTGCTGCATTTAAATACAATGTGTATGTAGTATTCTTTTGCAATTCATTGGAGAAATCTATTCGAAGCGTTTTTTTGATTAATCGTGATTCTAATCGAGTATGTTGTGGGACAATAATAATGTTCTCTAAAGGCTTATTCGTTTGAACAAACTCATCAAACGTAAATTCGATGAATTCCTTTTCAAAATTTGTCGTTCCATCTTTTATGCTTGCTTTGACAACTTTGGGCGCTATTTCGTCTTTAGGACCTCCTGTAATTGTTCCAACTTGTGCACAAGCTGAAAGTAGAAGGAAACTAAAACCAATTAAATAATGCTTGAAAGCCATTGGCAAAGTTCGTTTAAATATTTCTCATCGACCTCATCAAAATCGTTTAATTGGTCGCTATCTACATCCAGCACTCCGATTACCTCCTTATTTTTTATAATAGGTACGACTATTTCACTTTTTGACAACGAACTGCAGGCGATATGACCTGGAAATTGATCTACATCAGGAACGAGCATTGTTTTCTCCTGTTCCCAACTTGTGCCACAGACTCCTTTTCCTTTTTTAATTCTTGTGCAAGCAATCGGGCCTTGAAATGGACCTAAAACCAATTCATTTTCTTTCACCAAATAGAAGCCCACCCAAAAAAAACCAAAGGTGCCTTTTAGCGCTGCGACAAAATTTGCGAGGTTTGCTATTTGATCTTTTTCGCCAATTAAAAGAGCTTTTAGTTGAGGAATTAATTCTTGGTATTTTTGGGCTTTGCTACCGCTTGAAATGGATAAATTTTCGGACATAGTCTTGTTTCTTGTTACAAAAATCTCTTTTTTGCTTGTATATTGCAACCTGAATTTTTAATTTTCCAAAAAAATCATGAGAACCATTCTCTTTTCTTGTCTATTGTTGACTTTTTTATCGAGAAGGGATATAAAGCAACACTCAATTATTCAGAGATTATTGACACACGAATAAGACAACAAGAGAAACTCAAAAAACAACTTGAATCGTTTGAGTAAAATTACTCCTTTACAAATCGATGAGTTGAAATAGCATCTTCATTGATAATCTTCAATATATAATTTCCAGCTGAAAGTGTTCTAACGTCAACTTTGTTTGAAGTAACTGCGCTTTTTACTACTCTTCCATTTAAATCTAAAATTTCAAATTTGTCAGCGGTCAAATTGAAGTAGAGCAGTTCAGAAGTCGGATTCGGATAGATAATAATGAAATCTGATTTACCTTCTGTCAAACCAACCTCTGTTTCAACAAAAACTGAATCCGTCAATTGACAACCATTTGCGTCAGTTATATTTACTGAATACCACCCACTGTTAAGATAAACAGCCATTGATTCCGTTTGCGAATTCGTATCATTCCACTCATAGGAATAAGGAGCCGTTCCGCCTGTGACGTTAACTGTTACCGTTCCATCCAAACTTATAATTTGAGGAGTTGAAGTAAGCGTAGTATTTAATGGTTGAGGTTCACTTAAAGTAATATTTTCAATTTGAGATGAACAATTGTTCTCATCTGTTAGATATACTTCGTAAATTCCTGCTGTTAAATTTGAATTGGAAGAATTGGTTACTTGTTGATCCATCCAATACGTATAATTTCCTGTACCACCTTGCCCTTGAATTAAAATTTCACCATTCGCGTCACCATTACATAGGATGTTGGTCACAACCGTTGTAACTACTAATTCTGCTGGTTGGGTAATTGAAAATTCAAGCGAATCAATACAACCTCGTGCATCTGAAACAACTACGGAATAGTTTCCAGCTGAAAGACTATCAGAAACTAATGTGCTATTTCCATTTGACCAATTGTAAACAACAGGCTGATAATTTGAGTTCACTAATTCGATGGAGCCGAAACTCTCTCCGAAACAGTTATTGTTAACGATATTGGTATCAATGATTATTGGCAATGGTTCAGGAACATAAACTGAATCTGTTACCACACAACCATCAGGATGATGGATTGTCACTGTATGCCAACCACTTGTTAAAGTACTATTTGGTTTAGTAGTAACACCGTTATCCCATAGGAATGTACACGTGTTAAATTGGCATGGGCAACCTGAGGAGTTAACCGTGGCCATTCCATTTGCTCCGCCAGGACAAGCAGGAGGAATTATCCCTCCAAAGCTTATAACATAAGGATCAGACAGCGTAAATGAACGCGTTTCGTAACAACCTAAAGCATCCGTTACCATCACGGAATAAGTACCAACATCTAAATTGCTAATTGTAGGATCAGAACTTCCTGTTGTCCATAAATACGTATGAGGCCCAGCATTAGAATTAACAGACAGTGTAATTGCACCATTTGCAGAGCCATTACACGAAATAGATGTAACTGCTGCATTTGTAATTACACTTCCAAAACCACAATTGACCGCATCCGTATTGTATACACCATCATTATTAGTTCCAAGGTAGCTACCCCATGCAATTCCGCTATTCGGAATTATTGAACTTATTTCTTCTCGATTCAAATAAATTCCTTTCCAACCAACTGGATTAATACTGTCTTTTTTAACTGCATAAACGATATCAATTAAATTATCACCATCCAAATCAGTAATTAAAGGTGTAGAACCTAAATTCACACCCGTTCGAGTAGTTCCAACTTGTGAAATCGCACCTGTTATGAAGTTAATTTTTTGAAGTCTGTGTTTATATGATCCATTTTCCATGTATGTTATGGAAACCAATCCTTCATCACGACCATTGTTATCAAAATCCATTGCATTTGCTGAGACATAGTTAAATGTGCCCAAACTGTCTTTAAAAGTCATCTGTCCTGTAGATCCATCTATTAAAACTTGATAAAAATCTGAATAGGATGGTGCAATACCTTTAAACAAAATGGCTAATACATCAGGAACATTATCTCCACCTACAAAATTCCCAAGAACGGGTTCTGCACTTGACTCTGTATTTGATAATTGAAACTGCCAAGTTTGACCAAAATTAGCTCCTTTGATTTTTTTGATGCGACCACCAAAACCTTGAATTACAATGTCATGGCCGCCATTTGCTGTTTTAGAAAGCGCAGCAGGAGCAATAAATCCTTTATTAGGATCTGTATCCAATTGAATGGAATTAGCCAATGAATTATTGTTTAACAAATCTATTAACGGACAGGCCCAAAATGAACCTCCCAAGTTTTCACCGCCAGTTCCATACAATATCCATAAGGTTCCGTTTCCTTGAACATCTGCTACTAATGGAGAACAGTAAGTTTCAGCACTATCAGGAACTACGGCTTTTGCCAAAAGTTGACCATTTAGGGAATTAATTACCATTAGATGTCCTGGAGGTCGATTTGTTTGCCAGTCTGGCGCCGCATGATCCCCTCCATTTGCCACTAATAAATCAGCAATTCCATCTCCAGAAACATCAGAGATGAACTGCGGGTTGTAAAAATTGTACAATCCACTATCTGCAGGATTTACAGGATATGGAAAATAATCCCAAATCAATTGTCCATTTGCACCATTTATGGCTAAGAGTTGGGCTTGTCGACCAGTGATAAAAACATCTTTAACACCATCGTTTGTAATATCACGAAAAACAGGACTTCCAAAAACTTCATTTCTGCTGCCACGTTTCCATAAAAGCGAACCATTAACTCCGTTAAATGCCATAATACCATTATTACTGGTGACTCCATCTGTTCCTCCACCAATAACAATATCTTTGATGCCATCATTGTTTAAATCACAAGCTCTTGGTGATGAGAGTGTAGGAATTGAATCCGTAAATGATTGCCAAGAAGTTAATTGAGTCAATGAAATTTGACTAACGCCGAGTAAAAAAATTATAAGTAACTTTTTTTTCATGTGATTAAGAATGAAATTGCTGCATAAAGTTAATGTTAAACTTTCAACTCTCAAAATTGATGTGAATGAATAAAATCTGACTTTGATTTCAAAAATCACCATTTTTTTTCAAATTATTTTCGTAAATTCAAGTTAAATTCAAAATTATGTTAGATAAAATACAACTAGAAAAAATCCTATTTTTAGACATTGAGACGGTTCCACAGATATACGCCTATCAGGATTTAGATGAAAAAACAAAAGAACTTTTTAATGCGAAAACACGCTTTTCTCAAAATGAAGAAAAATCATTTGAAATGCTTTATGGCGAGCGAGGTGGAATACTCTCCGAATTTGGCAAGATTGTTTGCATTTCAGTAGGAATGGTGAAGGAGACAAGTTTGGGAAGAACAATTCGACTTAAATCCTTTGCTCATGATGACGAGGAAACGCTTTTAAAACAATTCAAATCGCTGTTAGAAGATCATTACAACACGCAATATCACTCGCTTTGCGGTCATAATTCAAAAGAATTTGATATCCCTTACATCTGTCGAAGAATGTTGATTCACAGCATTAAATTACCTTCAATACTTGATATTGCAGGAAAAAAACCATGGGAAGTTTTGCATTTGGATACGCTTGAATTATGGAAATTTGGGGATTATAAATCATACACCTCACTTGCATTACTTTGCCATGTTTTCAATATTCCAACGCCAAAAGACGATATTTCTGGAGCGGATGTGGCACGCGTTTATTATGAAGAAAATGATTTGAATCGCATTCGAGTTTATTGTGAAAAAGATGTAATTGCGCTCATCCAATTGTTTTTAAGAATGCGAGGCGATTCACTTGTGGAAGAGGGGAATATCACTTCTGCAAGTGAGCGTTGAGTCCTGAATAACGGCCTTTCCATTTTGGTTTGAAGAATGGCAAAAGGATTAGTAAAATCAAGTTGTAAATTGGGAAAATCAATTGATAGAATGGAATCAGTAGCCAAGCCGTTAATCTATTAAACTCGTTGAAAAAGGCAAAAAAGAAAAGCATATCTAGTGCTGTTTTCAATCCGAATAAAATGATGGCATTTGGATATTCATGGTCAAATAGCAAATTGATTTCAATTGTCCAAAATGAAATCATGAGAATAAATTGGATGATTGCCAATGTTGTGCTTAACTGATCGTTTACATTTCCCGTTTTCGCAATCCAACGAATGCGCTGGTGTATAAACTCTTTAAAGGATTGAGGGGTCTCCGTTTCCACTTGAAAAGACTTTTTTGCGACGAGGCGAATATCGGCTTTGGCATCTCTAAAATCGCGAAGTAGGTATATGTCATCACCACTCGGAATATGCTTGTGTGTGTCAAATCGATCAAATTCCAAAAACGATTTTCGTTTGAAAAGTAAGTTGGCTCCACTTGCGATAATTGGCCTTGATAACCCGTTTAATCCTGTATTTAATGCGTTGATTAGCAATAGGTCTATTTCAAATAAATGATGAATTGGATTGGTTGCTTTTAAAACAGCAGGGAGTAAATACAAGTCCGCTTCTGCCAATTTCTCAAGTTCCTCGAAATAAGTTGATTCAAAACAAACATCGGCATCCATTGTAAGAATAAATTCCGTTTTTGAACGATTTATTCCATGTCGAATCGCCTGCTTTTTTCCATAAATTTCGGTGGGTAAATTCAAAAGTTGTATGTTATTAAATTTCTCCAACTCGACTTTAATTTTTGAACTACTTAAATCATCGGAATGATCATTTACAAATATTATTTGTGCAGGTAATTTACGACTATATGATAAACTTTTTAGAAGTCCATCAATGCGTTTTTCCTCATTTCGAAAAGGAACGATCAACGTGACTTCATCGAGGCTGATTTTTTTACCAATTTGATAAGACTTTTCTTTTTTTCGTTGCACATATAATCCCACACCCAAAATCAAAAAGAGTGACGCAAAATAAATTGTCAGATTAAGAAAAATAAAAGTTGTCATTTCTTTTTCTTTACAAAAATAAGTGCAATCATCGCTGGAATAAGTAAATTGAAAATCCAAGTCGCAAAAGAAGCGAATGCAGCCGTTAGCGGGTCCATTCCAGCAAAACTAAAAACCGAGATTGAAATTGATTCCCGTACAACTACTTTTCCAAAAAATAAAGAAGGTGTTAAGGTAACCAACAAGAATATAATGGCAATTAAACCGAGAATTGTAGTATTAATTTTCTCACCAAAAGCATTCAACGCCAAGGCATATTGAGTGACAAACACGATATAGCGAAGAAAGGAAAGAAAAAGTAATTTTAATCGCGCAGGTCCATACTCTATTTGAATAAAAAGGGATTGTAATCTCGTTATAGATACATTTTTAAAAACTTTTTCTCCAAAAAAGTAGAGTCCAAATAATAACAAAGAGACAAACGAAATCAAATATAAAACCCAGTTTTTAACTTCAAAAAACATGGGAATAAATTGAACCGCCATTATCCCGAATAAAATACTTACGAGGAATTGAGAGAAATTGGCTAAAACTGAATAACCTGTAATTTTCCATCGTTTATTTTTGTCGTAATAGTACATTCTGCCTAGAAAATTTCCACTTAAAGAAGGGGTTAAAAAGGAAGATACTATTCCTGAAGCAAATGCAGTTAAATTATTCGAATTCGTTTTTTCATCAATTGCAATTAGAATTTCTTTCCACTTCATCCATTCAAACAACCAGTTTAATGGAATTAATAGCAAACAAATAAATAAAGAGGGATAATTAACAATTTGAAAACGAGCGAAATCTATTGAATCACCTCGTTCAATGAGCAGATAAATGAAAAAACAAAATAGAATTACCTTTGAAAAAAAGCTCAGTAATGACCGAAAATAACTAGATTTAGTCAAGGAAAATAATTTGAATGGTTGAAGATAAGATAATTCTTGGAATTGACCCCGGGACCACTGTTCTTGGTTATGGTATTATTCATGTCCAAAAAGGAAAAATATCGATGTTGAATTATGGGATCATTCAATTGAGTAAATTGTCTAATCAACCCGACAAGCTCAAGCGAATATTAGATCGATTAAATGGTCTGATTACCGAATATAAACCTGATGAAATGGCGATTGAAGCTCCTTTCTTTGGGAAAAATGTTCAGTCCATGTTAAAACTTGGTCGGGCTCAAGGGGTGGCAATTGCTTCTTGTTTAAATCATAACATTCCATTTGAGGAATATTCGCCGCGAAGAGTTAAACAGGCCATAACAGGAAGTGGCGCGGCATCTAAGGAACAGGTCGCTGCAATGCTTCAAAAATTGTTGAATTTTCAAGAAATGCCCAAATATTTGGATGCAACGGATGGTTTAGCAGTTGCAGTTTGCCATCATTTTTCAAAAGGAATAGGCGAGCATAATAAATCCGGAGGGAATAGTTGGAAGGCTTTTCTTAATCAAAATCCCAACCGCAAAAAGTCGTGAGGAAAAGTCTAAAAAAATGGACTATTACAAGAATAATAAACTAGATTAAATTGTCAACGATTAACATTTATACAGATGGTTCTTCCCGTGGAAATCCTGGGCCGGGAGGATATGGGATTATTCTTAAATTCGGTGATAAAATAAAGGAAATTTCCGCTGGATTTCGTTTAACGACCAACAATCGCATGGAGTTGATGGCGGTATGTGTTGCGTTGGAAAATCTTAATACAAATAAGTATCCTATTGTTGTTTTCTCGGATTCCAAATATGTTATTGACGCTATTACTCAAAGATGGGTTTGGTCTTGGAATCAGAGGCAATTTAAAGGCAAGAAAAACAAAGATTTATGGATGAGGTATTTACCCCTTCACGAAAAATTCAATCCTTCCTTTGTATGGGTAAAAGGTCACGCAGGACATCCAGAAAACGAACGATGTGATGAGTTGGCCTTCAAGTCTGCTTCTGAAAATCCTACAAACATTGATGAAACGTTTGAATTAGAGGGAGGAAGTGAATCTTTATTTTGATTCAATTACGGTTACAAATCCATATTTATCTACCATTGTACCACCTAGCATTTCTCCGGTAAACTCATAGAAATAAACCCCATCATGCACTTTTTCTCCCGAAGCAGTTGTTCCATCCCACAACAATAAAGGATTTGCTGTGTCTCTCACTCCTTCGTGAATCAAATTACCCCATCTATTGAGAATTAAAACATTGAAATTCTTGAAAGCATCAAAAGGCAATGTAAATAAATCATTCGTTCCATTGCCATTTGCGGTTATCACATTGGGCAACCAAATATCAGGGTCTTTTATGTTGACAGTTAAAGTATAATCATCCTGACAACCCAATGCATCAGTCACAGTTAAAGTAACCTGATATGGCCCCGCAACTGGATATGCATAATACTGATTGGTGTCAGTAAGAGAAATGGCTTGATCCTGACCAAAATCCCATTGCCATAAAACCACTGTAGATTGTTGAGAAGCAGAAGCATCTACAAATGTTATAACTTCATCTTGATCGGCAGGATTTGGAGTGGCAGTAAATAAGGCATTTAAACCATCATCCAATACTGTAATAGGATCAAGTTGATAAAAAACTTCACAACCAGCACTATCATATAAAGTTACACCAGGAGTGTATGTTCCCGGTTGGTCATAATTATAGAAAAAGTTGACGCTATCGTTCAACGTTGTATTATCACCCATTTCCCAAACGGTACTATACACATTAACCGGGTTGGTAATCACAAAAGTGGCACCCTGAGCGCATTGCCCAACTTGTTGCAACCAATCTGGATCACCACTAGGGCCACCTATCGTAACGTATTGTAAAAGTGTTGTATCTGCCGCACATCCATTTTCATCCACTACGGACAATGTTAAGTCATAAGTTCCTGGAAGTACATAGGTATTACTTGGATTTTCAAGTATCGACTGGTTTCCGTTTCCAAAATTCCACAACCATTCGGTGATTGCACCATACGAGAATGAAGAATCCACATACACACCAAATAAAGGAGGACAAACAAATTCACCATTTGGACCAATTGCCGCACCCGTGAATGAATAATCTGGAACTGCCCAAGGAATAGCAACGCTAATTAAATTTCCAATGGTGTCTTTACAACCATTCCCATCTGTTGTCACGAGAAATAAATTATGAGTAGCAGTAATTTGCCCAAATGGAATTCCAGATTCAATTATGGCAGTTGAAGCATTCGTATTAGTTGATATCGGTGAAGAAAAGTTATCCAAATACCATTGATAAGTGAGGGTGCCTTGACCAGTTGACGTATTATCAGTGAGTATTGAATCCCCGTTACAAATAACATTGTCTACAGAAAAGAACGAACTTGGTTTAGTTATGGTTATTGGAATTGATGCAGGAGCAGACCGACAACCAAAAGCATCAATTGCTACAAGTTCCGCATAAAAGGTTCCTTCTCCAACAAAAGCGTGATTGACAGAGGTTCCAGCCGCAACGGACTGACTTGAATTATCATCTGAAAATGAATACTCCAGCGAATCAATTGGAATATTATATGGCGGAAGTGGGAATCCACTACCATTTAAAACAACAGGGAAAGGAGAACAACCCACTGCTGGATCAGGAATAATGGCTAGAATTCCAAAAGGAGCTGCAAGTACATTAATAGGCAATGTTGCTGTTCCTGAACATCCAACACTGTTTGTTGCTGTTAATGTAATCGTGAACAAGCCAGCCTGTTGGTATGCGTAATATGCC
>VGML01000030.1 GCA_016866415.1 Bacteroidota bacterium
TATCGAAAAGTCCAACAGTTTTCTTAATAGGAAAAGGTCAATAAAATCCTACCTTATTTTCAGTTTTTTAATCGCCCGATAACACTCTGCAAAATTTTGAGCTCCTCGACAATTCAGTTCCTCTTTTAGCGAATGAAAGTTATTGATTCGCTCGGCTGGATCCGGGTGTGTGCTTAATAATTCCTCAGATCTCGCACCGTCCTCTTTCATGATTTTCTCAAAAAATCCCGCAGCACCGTCAGATTGGTAAGAAGTATTACAAAGGTAATTCACAGAACATTCATCCGCTTCTCGCTCATATGCTCTAGAATAGCGTAAGGACAATAAACCTCCAATTACTTGTTTGAAATATTGACTGTTCTCTCCTCGAAAGATAAAGTCCAGCAACATTTTTATTCCATACGTTTTTGTCATTTGACGCGTTCCATGTCTACGTTCAGCATGTCCCATTTCATGAGCCAAAACCCCAGCTAATTCTGCTTCATTATCGAGGTATTTCAAAATTCCCGTGTAAATGAAAATGTATCCTCCTGGCGCACAAAAGGCATTAATTGTATTGTCATCATTCAAAACCGTGATTTTCCATTCAAATTTATCTTTATATCGAAAACTACCATTTGCCAAAATCGTTTGCTTGATGTTTTCAATGTAGTCGTACACTTTCGGATTTTCAATTTTGGAAACGATTTCATATTCATTTGATGAATGAATTTCATCATACAATTGCTGTCCCATTTTCATATCATCTTCAACAGAAAAACCATTGATTTCAATTTTCTTCCATTTGTTTTTGAGTTTGTCGCTCAGTTTTTTACCTTTTTCAATTGTTTTATCCTTAAAATCATTAAGCTCCTCCGACCAATCTGGATTTTCAGTCTTTGGTAATCGGATCTTCTTTTAAATTTGATTCAGATGACTCGTCGCAAGAAGACAATGCGAGGATAGCTGTCAGAACATATATTATATAGCGCATAAATAAATTTTTCTTGAAATCTAAAATAAAAAATTTATCTCTATTTGTTATAACTAAATAGTTGATGCGTTAATAAATCGGAAATCAAAAAAACAACACGTATGACAATTGCGCAAGCATTAAAAGAAAAAAACAAAAGGTTGAATCAAATCAACAAACTTTGGGATCGTTTATCCAATAACAACAGCATCCCAGAAGGAAATGAGCGGGAATTCAATCCCGAAGAGTTGTTAAAACAACTAAACGATGAAACCAATGCGTTCATCGAACTAAAAACTAAAATACACCAAGCTTGCGAGCCAGTAAGGGAGAAGATTTTCAGACTCTCTGAGCTGAAGAACTTTGTGAAAAGACTTCGCAGAGTGGACACCAACCAAGGCCTTGTAGTTAACCGCTACGAAAACTCAAATATACGATATACTGCCGCATTAACATCGGCTGCTGTCGATGCGCATATCGAGAAAATAGAAAACGAACTTGAGTCGATACAAGAAGAACTAGACCAGTTTAATCACACGACCCGCCTTTAACTGGGTGAGCGTGTGGGAAGCGCGCTTATGGAATAAAAAAGTTGTTTCTTATTTAAATGCCAGATCTATGATGATTGATTCTGTAAGAAGGACTCAAAAATGAAAAAACTCAATTGTCAAGGAACAAAAAATAAAAAACAAAACTCAATTTTAAACTCTTTTAGGAAGTAAGCGCCTTCTTCATTCAAATCAATTTCCAACAAGATAAACCGCATTCGAAAAAAGCATTTTTCCTCTTTCCCAAAATCCACGAAATAACGGATTATCAATCAAATAAACTACTTGACCCGAGCCAATCTCATGAATACCAGCAATTATCGCCTCCGATTGCATTTCATTCACTTCGCTTCCCACAAAACCATTTAAGGCCTTCGGATTTTTATCGAGTCGGACCAATTTCAATCCTTGAGCCATGCTATAGCTATCAGCACTTTGCCTAAGCGTTTCATAACGATTGAATCCAAAATTTAATGGATGGGTTTTATCCAACTCACATTTGTAAACTGCGCCGATTATCGCTTTACTTATATCGTTTCTTTCAACAGCACTGTAGTTCAACTCTTTAGAGGTTGTATCGGGATTTTCTTTGCTTTTAATTCCAAAATAATCGTATTCAGCAGATGCAAAACTAGATGCCGCTGCTCCCATTACAATCAAATTACCTCCTTCTTCAATCCATTTTTTTAGTGATTCATTTCCCGATAACTGATAGCTTCCTTCAGGAATGACCAACGTGTTGATTTCTTCAAAAGCGGATTCCAAATCATTTTCCCATATTAGGTGAACTTCCGATTTTAATTGTTGTTCGAAAAAGTGCCAAACTTCACCAACCGACAATGAAGATGCATTATCCCCCATGAGTAATCCTACTTTCTTTTGTGAAATCGGTCTCACATGACTTGATCCAAAATCGAGGCCTTCATCTACATAACCTGTTGCTGTTGACGAAAGTTGAACTTGATGAGAATTCGCGATTTTAATTACCTTTTCATCAAAATCTGCGCGCTGATTCTCTCCTCTATTAATTATCAATGTGCCTGGCTCAAATATTTGATTATTTAATTTGAAAGTTTGATCGTGATAGGAAACTTTGATCCCATTTGACTGTAAATCAGCTAAAAACTTTGCTGATTTAAAAGAATTCCATCTTACCAAATACGCATAGCAATTACGGTGAATTTCATTTTTTATCGGATTCAATTTTGCAAACGCTTTTCCCGTGATTTTATTTTCAGAGGCATAAGCGTCAATCCCATAAGCGAATGGTAAATTCCATGCAGTAATGTCATACGTCAATGAATCACTAAGTTGGGTTTTCGGCTCCAACAATACAGTTGCCAACGTTCCTTTTTCTTGATCTGTTGAAACAAGGATGTCACCTTTTTTAATTGAATAGCTTTCTAGTTTACCCGACTGATAATTATAAGATTTAACCGCCGTATTCTCGAGTGCGGATTCCATTATGATTCCATTAATTTCAAGTTGATTGATTAATGGTTCCAATAATTCTTGGCTACCAGAAAGAATATACGATTTGTACTTAAACCTATTTTCTTTTCGGAAATTTTGATATTCTTTAATCAATTTATCTGCCTTATCAGAACTCAACTCAACCGTAGAAAGTCCAGTTGTGACGTGGTGTAAAACGCGATCTTTCAGGTCTAAGGTATCACCAACTTTTGTGAGAACAGATAAACCTGCGCGTCCACTGCCACCTTGCTCGTATGTCATTCCGATGGAGCCGCTATACATTGGATAGGTGTCTCCATAACTTGGGTAGAGCAAATCAAAAACTTCTTTTGAAAAATAGAGCCAATTATTTTTATCGAATTCAGATGCGTGTTTTTTACCAATATCTTTTTGAAAATCACGCTGCCACTTCGTAATAACCTGATGGTAGGGTTCAGCGGCGGGAGGAAAATAGTAAGGTTCATCGATGGCTTGCTCGTGAAAATCAACATGCACATGAGGTAACCAATTATTATATTTAATCAATCGTTGTTGCGTTTCAATTTGCGTCATCCAAGCCCAATCTCTATTCAAATCGAATAAATAATGATTCGGTCTACCACTTGGCCAAGGTTCCATATGCTCAGCACTGAACTCTTTTGAATCTGGTATCCGATTTCCATATTGATAGTAATAATTTACATAACGCTCACGCCCATCCGGATTCAAACAAGGATCCATAATGACAACCGTATTTTTGAGTAATTCCTTTTTATCAGTCAAAAGGCGATAAGCAGTTTCCATCGCTGCCTCCGCTCCTGATGATTCATTTCCATGGACATTGTAGCTCAACCAAACGATAGCCACGTTTTCATTTTTATCCACATTTACGTGATTGGTTCGGATTTGCTCGAGCTTTTGAAGGTTTTCTGAAGATCCTATGCTGGCTAAAATCAAATCACGATTTTCATAGGTCTCACCATATTTTTCAACTTTAAGGTTCGATGGAAAAGCTTTTTCCAAGGCTTGAAAATAACTCACAACCTCGTGATGTCGGGTGAATTTTTCTCCAATTTCATAACCGAGAAATTCTTTCGGTGAAAATTGAATTTGACTAAAAGCGACTGCATTAAGAAAAGCTAGGAAAACGAAAAGCGAAATTTTTAAAATCATTCGATTGGATTGAAACCCAAATATAGGTATAAAGTCTGCTTGTTTTTAAGAGTTACAATAAGTAAACTTTGGATAGATGCTATTCCAAACAAAAAAGACCATCATTCCTGACAGTCTTTTCGGTATTAAAAAATCATATTTTTACTTCGCTGCATGGAATTTTGCCGCAACCACATTCCAATCTACAACATTGAAGAATGCTGAAATATAATCCGGACGGCGGTTTTGGTAGTGCAAGTAGTATGCATGTTCCCAAACATCCAAAGCTAAAATTGGTGTCCCTTGGCAACCTTCACCCATTAGTGGATTGTCTTGATTTGCTGTAGAACAAATCTCTAATTTTCCATCAGTTACGCAAAGCCAAGCCCAACCTGAACCAAAACGAGTAACTCCAGCTTTCGCGAAGTGATCCTTGAATGTTTCGAAGTCACCGAAAGCCTCATTGATAGCCGTTGCCAATTCACCTGTTGGAGCACCTCCACCGTTTGGACTCATGATTTCCCAAAACAAGTTGTGGTTCCAATATCCTCCACCGTTATTGCGAACTGCAGGCTTATCCTTACAAACTTTCAGAATTTCTTCGATCGTTTTTCCTTCCAACTCTGTTCCTGCAATCGCATTATTCAGGTTTGTAATATACGCTTGGTGGTGTTTTGAATAATGGATTTCCATTGTTCGAGCGTCGATATGTGGCTCAAGCGCATCATAAGCGTAAGCCAATTTTGGTAATTCGAATGCCATAATTATTTTTTTAAATGAATATTTTTTTTGATTAATTCAAAATTAAGAAAAAACAAAATCGAAATACTGTTAAATTATTTAAATTAAGTTTCGTCAGTTATTTTTCAAATGTGCGAGGATAATTTTGACTGTCACCCCTCTCTGACGGAGTCTGATACTCGTCAGAGTCGTCAGCCTTAATCTCCCATAAAGTGGAGAAACTAATTCTTTACTTCGTTAAGTAAAAATTGTCGTGTATGCAACCCAAATTTCAAACTGCGTTAATGAAAGTCTCAGCGGAGGCCTTCCATGTATGTGAAATCAACCTGTCAGCAAAAGCTTTTTCAAAACAATAGTTCTAAAAAGATAAATTGTATTTGATTGCTTACTAATTTTATATCACTTATGATGAAAGAAAGTAAAATCGAAGAAAATCCAAAAAAACGTTTTGGAAGAAAGTTTTGGGTCAAATTTATTTTAGCTTTATTCCTAGTTCCTGTAATTATATTGACCGTCTTAACTACTGTTATATATTTCAAACAACAGCAGATTGTTAAAGAGTTAATTAACCATGTAAACGAGGATTTCACAGGTCATATTGAAATCAAAGGGAGCCACATCAGTCCGTTTGCCTCATTTCCATACATATCTATTGATTTAGAGGATTTAAAAGTATTTGAAGGAAAAGAAAAGTCAATAAAAACAAGGATTTTACATTTTTCCGATTGTTACATTGGTTTTAATATCATTGATATCATAAACGGGAACTTTACGATTAAATCCATTAAAATTGCAGACAGTGATTTACACCTTGTTCAACATAAAGATGGCTCATTTAATATAACAAAAGCACTATCAACTAAAAAACCTTTAGAAGAAGTAAAAAGCGACTTCAAAATTGATCTTCAATCCATAAAGATTTCAAAGTTAGATGTCTCAAAATTGAATGAGGCAAATAACTTGTATGTCGATGCGTTCATTGACGAAGCAAAAACAAAGGTTAAAAGTAGCAATGAGCATTTTTACCTAGATCTTTATTCGAAATTCCGCTTGTCAATAATTGAAAATGGCGACTCAACGTTTATTAAAAACAAGCACTTCGAGTTAGAAACGGAACTCGATATGAATGAGTTAACTAAAACGCTTACCATACATCAAACCGAAGTGAATTTAGAAAATTCCAGTTTTGATTTTAGTGGTTCCGTTGGTCTAAACAAAAATGTTCCGTTGGATTTGAAGTTTTCAGGAGAAAAACCAAATTTTGATCTTGTTATTGCGGTTGCACCAGAAGAGGTTGGTAAAACTTTGAAACAATTCGACAACCAAGGGAAAGTATTTTTTGAAGCTACCGTAATTGGTGAATCTGCAAATGGAAAAATGCCGAAAATTGACGCGAAATTTGGCTGTAAAAATGGGTTTTTCAACAACCTAGAGACAAATAAAAAACTAAATGAAATAGGTTTTTTAGGGTCGTTTACAAATGGAAAAAATCGCGATTTAAATTCGATGGAATTGAACATTCAGCAATTCTCAGCACGACCTGAAGCGGGAAAATTCTCGGGGAAAATATCCGTTAAAAACTTTGAAGAACCTGAAATTGACATGAAACTGATTTCAGATTTTGAATTGGATTTCCTAACCAAGTTCATCAACTCACGTGAATTGAGAGGTTTGGACGGACAAGTTAAATTAACCATGAATTTCCACGACATCATTGATTTGAATCAACCAGAAAAAGCTATTGAGAAATTGAACGAATCTTATTTTACTGAACTATTGGTGAAAGACTTGAAGTTTAAAAGTCCAGATTTACCAAGTCCGATTAATGATTTGGATTTGAAAGCAAGTTTAAAAGGTCACAAAGCTAAAATTGAATACTTCAAAACTAAAATTGGAAATTCGGATATTCATTTGAATGGAACAATTAGCGATTTACCTGCCATTATTCACCATACGGACATTCCTGTAACATGTGATTTAAAAATCAACTCGAAAAAAATAGACCTTGAAGAACTTACAAAATCGAAATCTGAGCCAGGAATCGATGAGCAAGTTTCTAATTTGAAACTCGATTTAAAATTGGTGAGTTCCGCGAAAAAAATCTCAGAATCGGAATACATTCCTGAAGGTGAATTTTTCATTGAAAACTTTTATGCCAAATTCAAACATTATCCCCATGATTTTCATGATTTTCATGCCGATTTTTTTGTGAATAAAAAAGACCTTATAATCGTCGATTTTAGAGGAATGTTGGATGCCTCCGATTTTCATTTCAACGGTCAATTAAAAAACTATAAGTTTTGCTTCCAAAATGAGTTTAACGGTGACACACAAATTGACTTTGACATAGATTCCAAAAAATTACGGTTAGATAACCTCTTCTCTTATGGTGGGGAAAATTACGTGCCAGAAGACTACAGACACGAGGAAATTGACAACCTCAAATTTCACGGAAAAAGTATCATTCATTTTACAAAAGGCCATTTCAAATCGCTTGATTTTGATCTGTCTAATTTTACCGGCAAATTAATTGTGCACCCATTAAAAATGGAAAATTTCAAAGGACATCTATTCTTAGATAATCATCACATTCATTTGAGTCAATTCAATGGAAAAATAGGACATTCAGATATATATTCAGACCTCAATTACAATTTTCAAGATGCACATGTAAAAGGAAAAAACAAACTAGTTGTTCGTTCACATCGTTTGGATGTTGATGAGTTGACAAATTTCACAATGCCTCCAACCAAGAGTGAACCCCAAAAAGTAGATCATGACAAGGCTTTTAGTCTCTATGATTTGTCATTTACAGATATGGATTTCTCCTTAAATGTGGATCAATTGAATTACCACAAACACAAACTAAGTCAGGTAAAAGCCAAATTTCACACAACGAAATCACATGAACTTGAAATTCAACAAATGGACTTTCAAACTGCCGAAGGAACAATCAAAATGAAAGGAACGTTAAGCGGAAAAGACAAAAAACACATTTATTTCATTCCGAATATTGAAGCTTCTCACGTTGATTTGGATAAACTGATGCTAAAATTCGAGAATTTCGGACAGGATCATTTAGTTTCGGAGAATTTACATGGATATTTCAATGGAACAATCACAGGAAAAATTCATTTACACGCCGATTTAGTTCCAAAACTCGATGATTCGAACATCAAAATTGATATGCTTGTTACAGAGGCTAAATTGGAAAACTTTGCACCTTTGAAAGCACTGGAAACTTATTTCGAGGATAAAAATGTGAGTAAAGTTCGTTTCGATACCTTGAAAAATGAAATCACCTTCGACCGTGGAAAAATTATTATTCCAAAGATGACTATCAATTCCACACTTGGCTTCATGGAGTTGAGTGGCACACAGTTCCTAAATGACAAATTGGATATGGACTATGAAATTGGTGTGCCTTGGAAAATGATTAATAATGTTGCTGCAAACAAATTATTCAAGCGTAATAAAAAAAGTATGGAGGAAGACGAAATTCAATACAAAACTGAAAAATCCAAATTCGTCTATGTCACGGTAAAAGGAGGGCTTGAAGATTTCAAAGTGAGTTTGAGTAAAAAGAAAAAGTAATTATTTCCAAAGCACACTAGCCGATGCCTGAGCAGTTGGCATAATTGTCAAATCATTGATCGTAACGTGCGCCGGTCGAGAAACAATAAATAAAATAGTCTCTGCTATGTCCTGAGCAACAAGTGGTTCGTAACCGTCATAAACTGAATTTGCAGTTTCTGAATTCCCTTTAAAGCGAACGATCGAAAACTCAGTTTCGGCAGCACCAGGAGCAATGTTTGTTACTTTAATTCCATACTGAACCAAATCAATTCGCATTGAGCGAGAAAGAGCATCAACAGCATGTTTCGTGGCACAATATACATTTCCACCGGGATACACCTCTTTTCCTGCAATACTTGCAATATTTACGATGTGCCCTGACTTGTTTGCAATTAAAAATGGAACAATGGCCTTGGTAACGTATAACAACCCTTTGATATTGGTGTCAATCATGCGTTCCCAGTCATCCGAAATTCCAGACTCAATTGGACCTCTTCCTACCGCCAAACCTGCGTTGTTGACTAAAATTCGAATGTTGGACTTAACCTCATCAGGAAGCGAATTAACAGCCTCAATTACTTCATTTTCATTTCTGATATCCGTTTGTAAGACAAATACCTTGCATTTTTCAGAAGACAGATCATTCTTAAGTTTCTCCAAACGCTCTAAACGTCGAGCCATCAGAATTAATGAAAATCCATTTTGAGCAAGCAAGCGTGCAGTAGCTTCTCCGAAACCCGAAGTTGCACCAGTTACAAACGCGAATTGATCCATAGAAGTAATTTATTTTGAGTAATTGACTTAGGTAATTTTTGACTATCAAAAAACATCAAAGCCGCAATCATTAAAAATGGAATGGCAGGGATTTTATAACGCACAATCGCACCAATAATTGGGGTCGTCAATCCAATTATCAAAAATAAGATAATCGAAAATGTCAAACAAAAAATGACAAATTTCCATTCACGAGAACCCACTCTATTGCCATAAAACCAAGATAAAATCAAAATTCCAATAATAAACATGTTCTCGAGCAATGGCGGAACAAATAATATACCTTTAATTTCTGTTGGCCAAGGTCGGGTGAACGCATTGATTAAGGCATTCGGTGTTGCTTTGACAAATGACCAAAGATTCGGCTCGAGGTAACTCATTTCAATGGCACTATTCACATTTAAAGCTTTCGAAAGATTTATGAAATCTCTTTGTTTATCCACGATGATATTCAGGAAATTTAACTCTGGGACGATCCACGCAAGTGCATATCCGAAAAAAATGCCACCTATAATCATTGAAAAATGAACTAAAATGGTTCTTTTCGAATATTTTGAAATCCACCATGCGATTACAGCAGGAACGAACGCTATGAAAACATACAATTTCATAACTAATAAAATGGCCAATAGAAATATTAGAATTGGTATTCGTTTCCATTCCCATCGGTCGAACATCAATTTATGAAAATTCCAACCAAATAATCCCAATCCGAAAAGCAAAACCGCTTCTTTTAAAATACCAGAGCTCCAAAAAACAACAGACGGAATTAAAAAAACCGCTAAATATGTTTTCCATTTACTTTTCGAGTATTCAAAAAACAAACGAGCTAAAGAAAAAGAGCCGATGAAAGCCAAAAAATTTAAGAGCAAGCTATGAACGTGGTAATTTCCAAAAGAGACCAATCTAAAAATCGCATTAATTCGAATAACTAAGCGATTATCATTTAACAAACCATTGTCATAAGCTCGATACCAATTGTACATGTTGGAATAATAGTTTGACTTGAAATAGTCATTTTCACAATTAATTCCAAATAACATTTTAAAAAAATCACCCGGTTTTGTCCACAAGGCATCATATAAATACTTACTGTCATCAAAATATTTGAAAGTGTCGGCATCTTTACGAATCGGATAATAATAGGTGTAAAGTAAAAAAATTACACCCCCAGAAATTACTTTCAAAAGAAAAGCTATTTGCAGCGCTTGTGAACTAAATTGTGACGTTTTGAAATAATTCAATCGACCGATCAACCAAAGAATAAAAAGGATGAAAACTAGTGGCCACAAATAATGAAAAACATGCATGCGTCGCAAAAATAAGACTTTTGACTGCATGAAAATCGACAAATCGTCAAAAAATGTTTGTTTAAGTGCGTCATTCTGTCAGAAATTACCAACTGGCACAAGACTTGCCGAAAGTCATGAAAAATAAATACTATGAGAACTGGTCAAATCAATGTGCAAACGGAAAATATTTTTCCAATTATCAAAAAGTTTTTATACTCGGATCATGAAATCTTTTTACGCGAATTGGTTTCAAATGCGGTTGACGCTTCCCAAAAATTAAAAGTGTTGTCATCAAATGGAGAATTCAAAGGAGAGGTTGGAGATTTAAAGGTTGAAGTGATTTTAGATGCGGATGCGAAAACACTTACGATTCGCGATGCCGGTATCGGAATGACAGCTGATGAAATCGATAAATATATCAATCAAATAGCATTTTCTGGTGCGGAAGAATTTGTTGAGCAATACAAGGGGAAAGAAGGAGCGGAGCAAATAATCGGACATTTTGGACTTGGGTTTTATTCAGCGTTTATGGTTGCTGAAAAAGTTCAAATCAGAACACTTTCTCGTCACGAAGGATCACAGGCAGTTCAATGGGAAAGTAACGGTTCACCAGAATATACAATTACAGACATTGAAAAAGAAACGCGGGGAACGGATATCATTCTCTACATCGCTGAAGACTCAAAAGAGTTTTTAGAGAAATCACGTGTTTCTGGAATTTTAAACAAATACTGTAAATTCTTACCGACTCCTGTTTTCTTTGGAACTAAAACGGAATACATCGATTCTCCAGAAGGCGAAAAAGATGAAAATGATAAGGTAAAACGAGTTGCGATTGAAGTTCCGAACCAAATTAACAATACGCATCCTGCTTGGACAAAAGCACCAGTTGATTTAAAAGACGAGGATTATAAAAACTTCTATCGTGAATTGTATCCGATGACCTTTGAGGAGCCATTGTTTCACATCCATTTGAACGTTGACTATCCATTTAACCTTACTGGAATTCTCTATTTTCCAAGAATCAAGGAAAATGTTGAAGTTCAACGCAATAAAATCAATTTGTATTGCAACCAAGTATTCATTACGGATAGCGTTGCTGAAATCGTACCTGAATTTTTGACACTTTTGCATGGTGTAATTGATTCTCCAGACATTCCATTAAACGTTTCTCGTTCGTATTTGCAAAGTGATGGCAATGTGAAGAAAATTTCAGCTCATATCACCAAAAAAGTGGCTGACAAACTTGCTGAAATGTTTAAGAAAGACCGCAAGGACTTCGAAGAAAAATGGAATGACCTTCAGATTTTCGTTCAATACGGAATGCTTTCAGATGAAAAATTTGCTGAAAAAGCTAAAACATTTTCACTTTTGAAAAATACAGCTAATGAGTATTTCACACTTGAAGAATACAAAGAGAAAGTAGCTGCTATTCAAACAGATAAAGACAATAAAGTTGTTTTCCTCTACACGAATAATCCAGATGAGCAGTTTTCATTTGTGAAAAAGGCCAAAGATCGTGGTTATGATGTGTTGCATTTAGATGGCCCATTGGTTTCTCATTGGATTCAGAAATTAGAACAATCCATGGAAAACGTAAGCTTCGCGCGTGTGGATGCAGACACCTTAGATAAATTGATTAAAAAATCTGATGAAATACCTTCAAAACTTTCCAAAGAAGACGAAGAAAAATTAAAGCCTGTTTTTGAAAACTCAGTAAATAAAGAAAAATTTACAATTCAATTTGAAAGCATGAGTGAGGACGATGCTCCAATTGTCATTACACAGCCTGAGTTTATCCGTCGTATGATGGAACAACAAAAAATGGGTGGCGGAGGATTTTATGGTGCTTTTCCTGAAATGTTCAACATGGTCGTAAATGCAAATCATCCGAAAGTTTCTAATTTATTGTCCAAAGATGACGAAGCAAGAACCGAAACTGTTAAACAACTTACTGATTTAGCTTTACTTGCCCAAGGAATGCTTAAGGGAGAAGCTCTCAATCGATTTATTGAACGGAACATCGAGCATATTGCTTAATTAATTAATTTTGCGGGGCATAGCCCCGTTTTTCTGTTAAAAAGGTATAGATTGTTTAAGTGGATTTTAGGTTTTGGTGGTTTGGTTCTGACTCGTAAAATTGCGGTTGGAATTCTCGGATACATCATTGGTTCTTTAATAGATTCTTTTCAGCAAAATG
Source organism: Bacteroidota bacterium (assembly GCA_016866415.1). Taxonomy (GTDB): domain Bacteria; phylum Bacteroidota; class Bacteroidia; order Flavobacteriales_D; family Crocinitomicaceae; genus UBA952. The sequence continues at coordinate 12,688 of VGML01000030.1, forward strand.
CGCCTAAAGGTTCTAGTAACTCGGGCAGACCTCAAATGGATCCTTTTGAATATTATCGTCAGCAGTCGTCGCGATTTGACATTCAAACGATGTTGATGGCACTTTCGGCTTCCGTCATGAAGGCGGATGGCAAGATTTTAAAAGTGGAATTGGATTATGTGAAATCCTTTTTTCAGGCACAATTTGGAGATCGATTTACAAAAGAACATCTTCAAATCTTGAAACACTTTTTAGATTCAGGGCAGATTCCTTTGAACGAAATTTGTGTTGATATTCGAGCAAGAATGCCAATCGAAGTTCGAATTCAATTGATTCATTATCTCTTCGGAATTGCAAAGTCTGATGGCGATGTGTCAACCACGGAGGTCAACGCCATTCATCGCATAGCCACAATGCTTGGGATTTCAGCTGTAGATTTTGAAAGCGTTAAAAACATGTTCTACCGCAATGTAGATTCCGACTACAAGATTCTTGGCGTTGACACAAACGCGAGCGACGAAGAGGTTAAGAAAGCGTATCGTAAAATGGCCATTGCATATCACCCGGATAAGGTTGCTCAAATGGGTGAAGAATACCAAAAAGGCGCCAAGGAAAAATTTCAAAAGATCCAAGATGCTTACGAAGCGATCAAGAAAAGAAGAGGATTTAAATAGGAAATAACAAATGAAATACACAGAAGCATTTGATGAATTGCAACAAATTGTTTCAGCCATGGAGGAGGGACAAATTGGAATTGATGAACTTGCAGAAAAGGTTAAGCGAGCAACAGAACTCATCCGAATTTGCAGACTAAAACTAACTTCAACTGAAGGCGATGTTCAAAAAATATTAAAGGATCTTGAAAATAGCGGATTAGACACCGATTCTAATTCCTAATTTTGCTCACCAACCCAATTTTATGTCCGACAATCGTTATCAAGCACGAGGTGTTTCCGCTGGAAAGGAAGATGTTCACCTTGCCATCAAAACATTAGATAAAGGGTTATTTCCGAAAGCTTTCTGTAAGATTATTCCAGATTATTTAACAGGTGATGAATCGTATTGTGTCGTAATGCATGCAGATGGCGCAGGAACAAAGTCATCCTTGGCATATATGTATTGGAAAAAAACGGGTGATTTATCGGTTTGGAAAGGAATAGCACAAGATGCATTAATTATGAATATTGATGACTTGTTGTGCGTTGGAGCTACTGGTCCAATTCTTTTGTCTTCGACGATTGGACGAAATAAAAATTTAATTCCAGGTGAAGTCATCTCTGCTATCATCAATGGAACCGAGGAAATCTTGGAAGAATTGAGAAGTTATGGATTAGAAATTCACTCTACAGGTGGCGAAACGGCCGATGTGGGCGATTTGGTTCGAACAATTATTGTTGATTCCACAGTAGTTTGTCGTATGAAACGTTCGGATGTAATATCAAATCACACCATTCAACCTGGTGATGTTATCGTCGGTTTAGCTTCTTTCGGAATGGCTTCTTATGAAAGTGAATACAATGGAGGTATGGGAAGCAATGGATTGACGAGTGCACGGCATGATGTGTTTTCAAAGGAATTAGCTTCAGAGTTTCCAGATAGTTTTGATCCTAATGTTTCGTCACAATACATTTATAGCGGTTCGAAAAAACTTCTTGAAAAAATCGAAGGAACCCCAATTGATGCGGGTAAGTTGGTATTGTCTCCAACGAGAACGTATGCTCCAATCATCAAACAAATTCTTGATAATCATCGCTCTGAAATTCATGGCATGGTTCATTGTTCAGGAGGTGCTCAGACGAAAGTGCTTCATTTTGTCGACAATGTTCATGTAATCAAAGACAACCTATTTCCATCCCCTCCCCTTTTCGAATTAATTCAAAAAGAATCGAATACAGATTGGAAAGAAATGTACAAAGTGTTCAATATGGGTCATCGTATGGAACTTTACGTGAAACCAGATATCGCTGAATCAATCATTTCAGTTTCCAAATCATTTGACGTTGATGCGAGAATTATTGGTCGAGTAGAGTCTTGTGATGAGGCGAAAGTGACAATTAAAAGTGACAAAGGAAATTTCGAATATTTCAAATAATTTTTTTGAATTAAGCTCAATAAAACAATAAAATTTATACTTTTGCCATCCGTTCAATGAACTTAGGAGGGATGGGTGAGTGGCTGAAACCACCAGTTTGCTAAACTGACGTACGGGTAACTGTACCGCGGGTTCGAATCCCGCTCCCTCCGCAAACGAAGTTAAGGAGTAGCTAGGATTAGAACCAAAGGATTCGACCCGTAGCAAAGCGAAGAGCAACGAAGTTAATCCCGCTCCCTCCGCTAACAAAGTTAAGGAGTAGCTGGGATGAGAACCAAAGGGTTCGACCCGAAGTGAAGAGTAGCGTTAGATTTTGAAAACGCAAGATTGTGAAAGAAAATTATTTTACTATCTTTGCGCTCGCATTTCTGGAAAACGATTCAGAAATAATTGATATACAAGATGATTAGTTCGGGGCGTAGCGTAGTCCGGTCATCGCGCCTGGTTTGGGACCAGGAGGTCGCAGGTTCGAATCCTGCCGCCCCGACAAGGGGGATGAGCAGTCATCCCCCTTTTTAATTTGTAAGGTCCCGT
>VGML01000031.1 GCA_016866415.1 Bacteroidota bacterium
TTAAGATGTCAGTCGATTCTTGGTAAATTAATCTGTTCTTTGTGAACGATATTTAATGTATATGCACCCTGCAATTTCTCTGCAAAAGTCTGTGCTTCTATTTGTGTTCTAAAATCGCCAACTTTCAAATTAAAATAAGGAGGTTCAAAACTCATGTATGTATCAATCTTAGGGTAGCTGCTAACGAAACGATTTCTTACTTCTTCAACAACTGATTTTTCAGGATCGAAACAAATTTGAACACGATATCCAGTCAAAAGGCGCGGCTTTTTTTGATATAAGTATTGATCTATTCGATTATCTTGTTTGAATGTAATTTGGCTAATCATTGATTTTGAAATAATTAATCCCAATGCAAATAAGAAGTTTTTCATGGATGTGCGTTTATGAGATCAAATTTAAATTCTTTGTTAAATTGTTGTTTCTACATCTGCTTATTTAGAATGATTTTAAATTATGGTATTTTACTCTATTTTTGTCATCAAATTATCATTCGATCAACTGATTCTTCTAATTTTGTTGCCGTTAAAATGCGCTAAAATCGCAAATAATTAGTTAGAATTTAGTAATTATTTTCATGAAAATATCTAATATTCAATCTCTTAAACGACTATTCAAAGCATCTAGTGTTATCTTATTTTTCGCTATTCCTTTTTTTTCGTTTCAAGCAGCAGCCCAAGGAGAAGCCTTGTTCAAATCAAAATGTGCAACGTGTCACCAACCTTTAAAAAATAGCACAGGGCCAAAACTTTATCAAGTTCGAGACAAGTGGGCCTCAGGTGGTGCTAAAGAAGGTTCGATTTACACATGGGTGAACAATTGGCAAACTGCCGCTGCATCTGATCCTTATGCTGCAGCGGTTTCCAAGTGGTCACCAACTGCCATGTCTGCTTTCCCAGATTTAAAAAAGGAAGAAATTGATGCCATATTTGATTGGGTTGACACACAACAAGAAGCCGTAACTACTGTTGGAACAGGCGGAGATGAAATGTCTGCTGAAGGGGCCGCAACTGAAACATCCGAAGAAGAAGGTTCTCTCGGGTGGATTTGGATTGTAATGGGTGTTGTCTTCATTGTAATAATTCTTGCGGTTGGTGGCGTTCGACGTCAATTGAAAGTTGTTACCGCAGAAAATCCAGATACTCAAGAACGCTTAACGTACGCTGAAGAATTTAGAGCTTGGGCGTGGAAGTACAGATTGTATGTTGGAATTGCTTCTTTGATTACCGTGTTATCAGTGATTGTTACTTTATTCCAAGGATTATATAGAATCAACGTTGTTGAAGATTACCAGCCATCTCAACCAATAGTCTTCCCGCACGATCGCCATGCAGGAGTTAATGGTATTGATTGTAAATACTGTCATAACTCCGTTACCAAGTCAAAGTCTGCAGGCATTCCTTCAGTGAACGTTTGTATGAATTGCCACAAACAAATCAATGGAGAAGGAAAACCTTTCGCTGGCGAAATCAAGAAAATTTACGAGGCAGCTGGTTGGGATGTTTCTTCGGGTGCAGGTAAATACACGGGTAAAACAAAACCAATCGTTTGGAATAAAGTTCACGTTCTTCCTGATCATGTATACTTCAATCACTCCCAGCACGTTGTTGTTGGTGGAATTGATTGTAAGCAGTGTCATGGTGATATGACTAAAATGAGCGAGGCAGTTAAAGTTCAACCAGTTGAAGAACTGAATAAAATTGAAGGAAACATCAAGTTGACCAAACCAACGCTTACAATGGGTTGGTGTATCGAATGTCACGGCGCGAAAGATGTGGCATTGGGTAATGGACAAAGTGGTTACTATGATGAAATCCACAGAAGGTTAATGAATAACGACAAAAAACTTTATCGTCAATATTTAAAAGATGGTAAGGTTTCAGTCAGTGAGCTTGGTGGTTGGGAATGTGCTAAATGTCACTATTAATATATTAATGTTCTTGTCGAATAAATAGACTATGGGATTAACTAGAAAATATTGGAAAGGAATTGAAGAATTAAAGGAAACTCCTGAATTCATCAAACAAAAAGATCAAGAATTTCCTTCTCAGCAAACAATTGAGCAGTTTTTGGCTGACGATAATTTAGCTGAGACTTCAACAGCAAGGAGGGATTTCTTGAAATTCTTAGGGTTTTCCGTTGCAGCAGCTACCTTAGCAGCATGTGAAGCTCCTGTTACGAAGGCGGTTCCTTATGTTGTTAAGCCAGAGAATGTAACTCCTGGAATGCCTACTTGGTATGCTTCAACATATTATGATGGAAATTCGTACGCGAGCATCCTTGTAAAAACAAGAGAGGGTCGTCCAATTTTCATTAAAGGAAATCACGAATTCGGTTTCACGAAAGGTGGAACAAATCCGCAAATAGTAGCTTCTGTTTTAGGATTATATGATAGTGAAAGACTAACAGGTGCAAAAGCAAACAAAAAAGGTGCTTCATGGTCATCTGTTGATAAAGAAATCTCAGCTGCGATTAAGTCAGCAAAGAAAGTTACTTTGTTATCAAATACGGTAATTAGCCCTTCCTTAAATAGAGCAATTACTGATATTGCAACCTCATTAAATGGAGAAGGCGGTTCTAAATTTGAGCATGTTCAATACGACGCTGTTTCTTACAGTGCAATACGTGAAGCAAACTTGAAAAATTTTGGAGCAGCAATCATTCCAGGATATGATTTTTCAAAGGCTAAAACAATTGTAAGTTTAGATGCTGATTTCTTGTCTTCTTGGTTATTGCCTACTGAGTTTGCCGTTCAATATGGACAAACTAGAAATCCTGGAGACAGCATGTCAAAGCACTTTCAATTTGAATCAGTTATGACTGTTACTGGTTCAAACGCGGATTACCGTGGAACGGCAAAACCTTCAGAACTTGCTGGAATTTTGGCATATTTAATCAAAGGACTAGGTGGAAATGCTGGAGTTAATGCTTCTGTTCCTGTTGGTTCCAAATTAGCTGCTGATGAAGCTGTTAAAGCACTGAAAAAGTCAGGGAAAGACTCGTTAGTGGTTTGTGGATCAAATAATGTTGGTCTTCAGATTTTGACTAATAAGTTGAATAACTTACTAAAAGCATACGGAAATACAATTGATTTAACGAATACCATTGAGTTATTTCAAGGGGATGATACGAAAGTTCAAAAGCTTGTTAAGGATGTTATTTCGGGTAAAGGTCCGGATGTATTGTTAATGTATGGAGTAAATCCAGTTTACACACTTCCGAATGGAGAAGAATTTGGAAAAGCACTGGCAAAAATCACTACAGTTTCGTTTGCATCTCACGAAGATGAAACTGCATCCTTATGTAAGTTTATTTGTCCAGATCACCACGCCTTAGAAGGATGGAACGACTATCAAGCAAAAGCAAATCAATATGCGATTGCTCAACCTACAATTCGTCCTTTGCACAATACGGCTTCAGCTCTTGAATCTTTATTAGTATGGAATGGAAAAGCGCAACGTGGGGGTAAAGATTCAGCTGTAGCTTACGATTACATTGCAGCTACTTTTGCTTCAGCGTTTCCAGGTGGGGATTTTGCATTTACAACACATAATAGTTCTGCTGATGTCGCTGTTGATCCTGCTGAATTCACATTTAAAGAGGCTTCTGCCTCGAACTTACCGAAAGGTAGTGATTTAGAGGTTGTTTTATATCAAAAAGCGGGAATTGGAACCGGAAATCAAGCGAACAATCCTTGGTTACAGGAGTTACCAGATCCAATTACAAAAGTTACTTGGGATAATTACATCACCATGAATCCTGTTACGATGGAGAAAGATGGTTATGTAACAACTTATGATCAAGAGCATGGTTTAAATACGGCTACTGTAACAGTAAACGGAAAGTCAGTTACATTGCCAGTTTATCCAATGCCTGGTCAAGCAATTGGTACCATCGGAATTGCATTAGGTTATGGAAGAGGGGCAAATGGCGAGAAAATAGGTAAAGCGGCTTTTCAAACCAAAGAATATGGTGGTCACGATTTAGGTGAAAATGGAAAACCAAAAGCAATTGGTGCTAGTGTATATGGATTTGCTTCAACGGCTAACGGAACCTATGAATATTCAAATAGTGCGAAGATTGCAAAAGCTAACGGAACCTATCCAATAGCAGCGACTCAGATTCATCATACAGTGATGGGTCGTCATTCGATTGTAAGAGAAACTACCTTAGATATTTTTGCTAATCGAGATAAAGAAGCCTACAACCCAGCTCATAAACTTGAAAAGTTAAACAAAGAAGGTCATCACGAAGAGCGTCCAGTATCTGAATTCGATTTATGGGATGCTCATCCGGTGGAAAAAATCGGTCACCGATGGGGAATGACAATCGATCTTTCTTCTTGTATTGGTTGTGGAACTTGTTTAATTGCTTGTCAATCTGAGAACAATGTTCCAGTTGTTGGTAAAGATGAGGTGAGAAGAGGTCGTGAAATGCATTGGCTTCGAATTGATCGTTACTTCTCTACAGAGGAAGAAGCGGCAATTGGAACTAAGAAAGATAAAGATAATTTCTCATACGATAAGGCAGAGCATGCTGCGGAAAATCCGAAAGTGGTTCACATGCCGATGTTATGTCATCACTGTAATCACGCTCCTTGTGAAACAGTATGTCCAGTTGCAGCAACAACGCACAGCAACGAAGGATTAAACCAAATGGCTTATAACCGTTGTATTGGAACAAGATATTGTGCAAACAACTGTCCATATAAGGTTCGTCGTTTCAATTGGTTCAATTATCCTTCTTACAAGAAGTTTGTAGAGATAAATCCTGCACAAGACGATCTTGGAAGAATGGTACTTAATCCTGATGTTACTGTGCGAACAAGAGGTGTAATGGAGAAGTGTTCATTGTGTGTTCAGCGAATTCAAGCAACTAAATTAGTAGCTAAGAAAGAAGCAAAAGTTCTTGCTGACGGTGAATTTACTACTGCTTGTTCAGATGCTTGTCCGACAAACGCCATTATCGTAGGAGATTGGAACGATATTAAATCAAAAATACGTGAGAGCTCTGAAGACAAACGTTCTTACCAAGCCTTGGAAGAAGTCGGAGTTAAACCAAATATTTGGTACAAGGTTAAGGTTCGAAACGAAGAGAATTCAGAACTAAATAAGTTGCAAGTTGCTGAGGCAAAAGTTGAACACAACAAATCCCATCATTAATTGAATTTTTAAATAAAGATAAATGCAAAAGGAAGCAGCAATCAGAGAACCCCTCATATTAGGTCATAAGACTTATCATGATATTACGGAGGATGTTTGTCGTCCGATTGAGGATAAAGCTCCTAAAATGTGGTATATTCTATTCGGTATTGCCCTAGTAATAGGACTTTATGGGGTTGGAGCAATCTGCTACTTGTTAGGAACAGGAGTTGGTGTATGGGGACTAAATAAAACCATAGGTTGGGCTTGGGATATTACCAATTTCGTATGGTGGGTAGGTATTGGTCACGCTGGAACATTGATCTCTGCTGTACTTTTATTATTCCGTCAAAAATGGAGAATGGCAATTAACCGCTCTGCTGAAGCAATGACAATTTTCGCTGTATTTATGGCAGGTACTTTCCCGTTAATTCACATGGGACGTCTTTGGGTTGGATATTGGACTTTACCACTTCCAAATCAATTTGGTTCATTATGGGTGAATTTTAACTCACCTCTTTTGTGGGACGTTTTTGCAATCTCAACCTATTTATCTGTTTCTCTTGTATTTTGGTACATTGGTCTTATTCCTGATTTTGCAACAATTCGTGATAGAGCGAAGAAACCCGTTTCAAAGAAAATGTATTCAATTCTTTCATTTGGTTGGTCGGGTAGAGCAAAACATTGGAATCGATTCGAATTGGTTTCATTAGTTTTAGCTGGTCTTGCTACTCCACTTGTATTCTCTGTTCACTCGATTGTATCCTTTGACTTTGCCACGTCAGTTATTCCTGGATGGCACACGACAATTTTCCCTCCCTATTTCGTTGCTGGAGCGGTATTCTCAGGTTTTGCGATGGTACAGACGTTATTATTAGTGATGCGTAAAGCTATGAAGCTTGAGGCGTATATACATACAAAGCACGTAGAGTACATGAATATCGTTATCATGGTTACCGGTTCTATTGTTGGTACTGCGTATATTACGGAGCTTTTCATCTCCTGGTATTCAGGCGTGGAATATGAAGCATATGCCTTCTTGAATAGAGCGACCGGGCCATACTGGTGGGCATATTGGTCAATGATGACATGTAATGTTATTTCCCCTCAGTTAATGTGGATTAGAAAATTAAGAAGAAGTTTATTGTTTACATTCTTCATTTCAATCGTGGTAAACATTGGTATGTGGTTTGAGCGTTATGTAATTATTGTTACTTCACTTCATAGAGACTATTTACCGTCGGCATGGAGTATGCACTTCCCTACTCACATCGATATTGCAGTATACATCGGTACAATTGGTTTGTTCTTTGTGTTCTTCTTGTTGTTTGCACGTTACTTTCCAGTATTGGCTTTGAACGAAGTGAAAACAATTTTGAAAGGTTCAGGACAATCTTACAAAGAATTACCTGATTATCACGAACATCATTAATTATAGATGAATTATGTCAGATAAAGTTATTTATGTAATGTATGACGACGATGGAGCACTCAAAGATAGTGCCAAGAAACTCGTATCTAAAGGGGTAAAAATTAATGAAGTTTTTTCTCCGTTTCCAATTCACGGTATTGATCCAATCATTGGTGTAAAGAATACACGTCTTGGAATTATGGCGTTCCTTTATGGTTTAACAGGCTTAACGCTGGCAACAATCGGTATGCGCTATTTTATGGTTGTGGATTGGCCAATGAATATTGGGGGTAAACCGAATTTCACCTATTTGGAAAATATATTGGCTTTTATTCCAATAAGCTTTGAGTTTACTGTATTATGCGCAGCTCATGGAATGGCAATTACTTATTTGTTAAGAAATAAAACGCTTCCAGGAATTCCTGCACAAAATCCGGATCCAAGAACTACAGACGATAAATTTGTAATGGAAATAAGAATGAGTGAAAATCAATCAGTAACGGAGGAAGAGTTAGATGGTTTGTTGAAAGATACAGGCTATTTAGAATTGGATAAGAAAGAAGTAAAATAAGATATTCAAATGAAAAAACATTTATTATCGATATTGGGATTTTCATCTATTGCAATTTCAGCGATGATGTTTACTTCCTGCAAATCGGATGCTGATAGTTCCGGTTTCGAATATATGCCTGATATGTATCGTTCACCAGCTATTGAGGCGTATGTTGATTATGGTGAAATTAGAGGTAGACAGAACACTGAATTGAAATCAAAGTTAACAGCGTTGACTCCACCAAAAAATACGATTCCTTATATTTTCGGAAAAGATTCTACACAAGTTAAACTAATGTTGCCTTATTTCAGAAAGCCAAATGTAGCATTTCGTGAAACACATGGTTTGTTCGGATTTGATGTGACAACTTCTGATGAGTATTTAGCAGCATCAAATGACAAAAATCCATACGTTTTGTCAGCAAAGAATTCCGAGGAAATTTTGAAAAAAGGTAAGGAATTGTTTACTGCAATGTGTCAGCATTGCCATGGTGAAAAAGGTGATGGAAATGGACCAATGGTAACAAGTGGTGCTTATGTTGGTGTTCCTAATTATGCAACTCTTACTAATCTTTCTGATGGTCAAATTTTCTATTCAATCTACTACGGTAAAGGAATGATGGGCGCTCACGGATCTTTATTGAATAAGAAAGAAATTTGGACCTTGGTTCACTACGTTCGTCAATTTCAGAACAAAGATTATGGAAAATTTGATGCTTCTGGAAAACCAGTTGCTTCAATGGCAGCTGACTCAACTAAAATGAAACCTTAATTTAAAGAAGAGATGGAATTTCAAATAAATTCAAAAGCGAAAAGATTGGTTTATGCTTTAGTTGGCGTAGGCTTACTTCTTACTGTTACAGGTATTGCAACAGGAATGGGCGATCATCATTTCAAAACTCGTTTGCTTACAAATGGTTTAATTAATGGATTTTTCTTTTTCGCGTTAGGACTTGGAGCTTTATTCTTCCTAGCCTTGCAATATGCAACAGAAACTGGTTGGTATGCATCCGTTAAAAGAGTAATTGAGGCGGTTGCTGGGTTTTTACCATATGGTATGGGATTCTTTGGGATTATTTTGTTGACTATTACGTTAATGGATGGAGCTCACATATACATATGGATGGATTCAGATGTTGTGAAACACGATGAAATAATACAAGGAAAATCAGCTTATCTTAATCCTTTATTCTTTTGGATAAGAACAATTGCGTATTTTGCTACTTACTTTTTATTTCTAAGAGGCTTCAAAAAGCGTTCTCTGCTCGAAGATCAAGTAGGAGGTACAGAATTACATTTTACAAATTACAAAAGAGGGGCTTTATTTTTAGTTTTCTTCGCTGTATTTAGTTCAACTTCTGCTTGGGACTGGTTAATGTCAATAGATGTGCATTGGTTCTCAACATTATTTGGCTGGTATACATTCGCAGGAATGTGGTGTTCAACAATGGTTGTTTTGGTAATTACTACGCTTTACTTGAAAAAATTGGGTTATTTAGAGAAAGTAAACGACTCTCACATTCACGATATTGGTAAATGGACATTTGCAACATCTTTCTTGTGGTCTTATTTGTGGTTTTCACAATTTATGTTGATTTGGTATGCAAACATTGGTGAAGAAGTAACCTATTATCAAATGCGAATTGAGAATTTTAAAATTCTTTATTTCTCAATGTTTGTTATCAACTTTGCTTTTCCTATGTTGTTATTAATGTCACGTGATGCAAAACGTCATGCTGGAATATTAACCACTGTTGGATTAATAATTCTTGTAGGTCACTGGTTAGATGTTTACATCATGGTTTCTGCCGGATCGTTAGGTGCAAATGCTAAACTTGGATTTTTAGAAGTAGGAATGGCATTATTAGTTGCTGGAAGTTTTATCTACATTATACTAAACAACTTGACAAAAGTACCGTTAACACCAGTTAATCATCCTTTCTTGGATGAAAGTATACACCACGAAATTTAATAACGCATTATTCATAATATAAAATGGAAAATAAACTAATAATTCTTTTGGTAATCATATTAGGAGCTGTTGCTACAGCCCAATTGGTTAGGGTATATGAGTTGTCTGTGAAAATGCGAAAGACAGGTGAGCATGACATTAATACACGTGACAATCATTTGAATGCGAAACTGATGTTAGGATTTATGTTTTTTCAATTCATCGGATTTATTTATTTAATGTTTAAATACGGATGGACAGGAAGAGGTGTCGCAGCGTCAATTCAAGGTGTAGAAACAGATTGGTTATTAAACCTGAATTTTGTGATCATTACAATTATGTTTTTCTTCACAAATTTTCTATTATTCTATTTTACTTTTAAATACGTAAAAAAACCCGGTGTTTCGGCTTTTTATTATCCACACAATAATAAACTTGAGTTAGTTTGGACAGTCGTTCCGGCAATCGTTTTAGCGGTGATAATTATCTTGGGTTTAAAGTCATGGAATAATCTTACAAGTATGGCGGGTGAAGATGCAATTCGAGTAGAGTTATTTTCAAAACAATTCGATTGGACTGCTCGTTATGCTGGTCAAGATAATATTTTGGGTAAGTATGACTACAAATTGACAACTGATAACAACGAGTTAGCGCTAATGACAACGAACACGATTGATTCATCAATCAGAATAATAATTGAAGGACCAAGTGGAATTAAAAACATCCAAAAAATATTAAATAAACGGGATACTGTTCTTGCTGATTCTGTAACGAGCGTTTTAAGAAATGATTTATCTCGCAAAGAAAGATTGTTAAGATTATTGGTCCAAATGAAAAATAATCATTCTAAATCTTTAGACAAATATTCATGGGATGATATTATTCAAAAAGATACTTTGGTTTTATGTAAAGGTAAAGAATATGAATTTAACTTTAGAGCTAAAGATGTAATTCATTCAGCTTACTTTATGCATTTTAGAGCACAAATCAATACGGTTCCTGGTATGACAACAAGAACTAAGTTTAAGCCGATATACACCACAGAAGAAATGCGAAAATTGGAAAATAATCCAAAATTCAACTATATCTTGATGTGTAATAAGATATGTGGCGGAGCTCACTACAAAATGAAAATGATGATTGTTGTGAAGAGCGAATCAGACTATAAAGCTTGGCTTGCATCAAAAGCTAAAGAAACGTTTAAAGATAAGTATTTCCCGGCTCCAGCAGCACCAACTGCAACAGCTGTACCGGCAGATACAACAAAAATGTAATATTTAACTAATTAGTAAAAACAATAAAATGGCTTCAATAGCACACGAAGGACACGGACACGATCATCACGGTGAGCATCACCATGAGGAAACTTTTGTTTCTAAGTACATTTTCAGTCATGATCATAAAATGATTGGAAAGCAGTTCTTGATAACGGCTGTCTTTATGGGAATAATCGCGATGATGTTGTCGATTCTTTTTAGAATTCAATTAGCTTATCCTGGTGAAAGTTCTGATTTTTTGTCTTTTTTCCTTGGTGAAAAGTGGGCGCCTAATGGAGTATTGAAAGAGGATATGTATTTAGGTTTGGTTACAATCCACGGTACAATCATGGTTTTCTTCCTTTTAACCGGAGGTTTATCAGGTACTTTTTCTAATATACTAATTCCTCTTCAACTAGGTGCTCGTGATATGGCGTCTGGTTTCCTTAACATGTTGTCCTTTTGGTTTTTCTTTTTGTCTTCTTTGTTGATGACGGTTTCACTTTTTGTTGAAAGTGGTCCTGCAATGGCAGGTTGGACGGTTTATCCTCCTCTTTCTGCATTACCCCAATCCGTTTCCGGTTCTGGTTTAGGAATGACATTATGGTTGTTTTCAATGGCAATTTTTATTGCTGGTTCGTTAATTGGTTCTTTGAATTACATAGTTACTGTAATTAACCTTCGAACAACCGGAATGACTATGACAAGAATGCCATTAACCATTTGGGCGTTTTTTGTAACTGCGATATTGGGTGTATTATCATTTCCTGTGCTTTTGTCCGCAGCACTTCTATTGATTATGGATAGACTTGCAGGAACTAGCTTCTATCTGTCAGATATAATTGTCAGTGGCGAAATGTTAGCAAATCACGGAGGATCACCTTTATTATTCCAGCATTTATTTTGGTTCCTAGGTCACCCAGAAGTATACATCGTTTTGCTTCCTGCTTTAGGATTGTCATCTGAAATTATTGCCACAAATTCGCGTAAACCAATTTTCGGCTACAAAGCGATGATAGCTTCAATTTTAGCAATCGGATTCCTTTCTTTCATTGTTTGGGGTCACCACATGTTTATTACTGGAATGAATCCATTCTTAGGGAGTGTTTTCGTTTTTACCACTTTATTAATTGCAATTCCTTCAGCAGTCAAAGTATTTAATTATTTAACCACACTTTGGAGAGGTTCGTTGGTACTAACACCAGCTATGTTATTTGCAATCGGTCTAGTTTCTACATTTATTACTGGTGGGGTTACTGGAATTATTCTTGCCGATTCTGCGTTGGACATAGCAATTCACGACACATATTTCGTTGTTGCTCACTTCCACATTGTAATGGGAATGTCCGCGGTTTTTGGTATGTTTGCTGGTGTTTATCATTGGTTCCCAAAATTGTATGGTAGAATGATGAATACACGATTGGGATATGTTCATTTTTGGATAACAATAATTGGGGCTTATGGTGTTTTCTTCCCAATGCACTTCGTGGGATTAGCAGGTGCTCCGAGACGTTATTATGACTATTCTGTTTACAACGAATTCAATCAGAATTCTTACGACATGATTATGGATTTGAATGTAATTGTTACTGGTTTTGCAATTTTTGCTGCACTCGGACAAGGATTGTTTTTATTTAATTTCTTCTACAGTATTTATAGGGGACCAAAAGCACCTCAAAACCCTTGGAATTCGAACACATTAGAATGGACAACACCTGTTGAACATATGCACGGAAATTGGCCTGGAGAGTTACCAACAGTTCACAGATGGCCTTATGATTATTCGAAGCCAGGGGCGGATTCAGATTTTATTCCGCAAACAGTTCCATTAGCTGAAGGAGAAGAAGAGCATTAATATTGAAGTTGAATTTAAAATAAAAGGCAGACAAAAGTTTCTGCCTTTTTTGTTCTATTCATATTGGAAAAAATCAGTTAGCTCAAAAATTTATATCCTACACCTCTAATAGAGAAAAAATGAGTTGGGCTTTTTGAGTCCCCTTCAAATAATTTGCGAAATGCAAGTACATAGTTATCTATAGTTCTTGTAGTAGGAAATTGATCCTTACCCCAAATCTTGTCCAAAATTTCATCTCGTGAGATAACTTGTCCTTCTTTTTCTTTGAATAAACGAATTAAAGATATTTCACGTTTGGTGAAAGTATGAACTATTTTTTCATTGAGTTTAACTTCATATGATGAACAGTCAACTATGAAATTCCCAATTTCGATTATTGTAATATCATTTTTACTTTTTGTGCCAATGGTTAGTATCTTTACCTTTAGAAGTAATTCTTCTAAATCAAATGGTTTCGGTAAATAATCATTAGCACCAATTTTAAGTCCCTCGATTCGATCATATGTAGTTCCTTTTGCAGATAAAAAAAGAATAGGTATCGAACTAGTTTCTCTGATTTGACGGCATAAATCCAAACCGCTGACGACAGGTAACATCACATCCAATATAATTAAGTCATAGTTCAGTTCCTTTTTAAAATGTTCCGAAGCTATTTTACCATTTGAAAACGTAAAAATTTCATGTCCCTCAAGTTCAAGATTAAGTTGAATTAATTCAATCAGACTGCGTTCATCTTCTACAAGGCAAATTTTAGACATAAAAGTAAATTAAGAAGTGAAATTAATGTTTTTTGTAAAAAGGTATCAAATGAAACATTGACTAAGTAGTTATTCGTAGTCAGTTTTATGTGGGATAATGTAATTTGATTGTCTAAAACGATATTTATCCTTTTTAATCTATTTAAAGATGCAACTTTAATTCAAGAAATAAACAGAAATAATAACAATTAAAACAAATAGTCATGAAAGCAAAATTAATTCTTACAGCAATTCTTACAGCAATGGTTTTATTGAACAATTCACAACTTGTTGCACAAGATAAAATTGATAATAATCCTTTTTCTATCATTCAAGTGATTAACAACCCACAGGAAAATTTAATTACGCTTACTTGGAATGATAATCGTTTTGAAGAAATTGAGATTCATAATCAAGATGGTTTATTTATGCCTACAATCCCTGTAATGAATGCGAAACAAATTCACTTGAACGAATTGGCGGAAGGAAATTACCTTGTTGTTTTTAAAAAGCAAAATGAAGTAATTGCCACCAAAGAATTTAAAGTGGTGAGCAATGTCGAAATGGCTAAAAACTAATTATATTTTAAACAAAAAATGCGCCTTTGAAACCTTCACAATACGTCATCCCTTAGTAAAAAAACAGCAATCTTCTGAGACTTTACAAACGTAAAAATCCACTTTCGGGTGGATTTTTTATTTTAATAAATTAAGTTAAATTCATTGAAGAATGTTTATTCAAAACAGTAAATGACTCAATCAATATCAATTTTATTTTTTTAATGTGAATTATTCAGTTTCGCTTAATTTCAAAAGGATTAAACGCAAACACAATTGACATTCTTCAATTTCTTTTCATAACTTTGTTTTCCTTTAAATTTCACGAAGAAAATGGATAAAGTTTCTTATGTCGGGAATGCAGATGTGAACGCAATAGATCACCTCTACAAACAATATCGTCAAGACCCTGAAAGTGTTGACATCGGATGGAAAAAGTTTTTCGAAGGTTTTGAATTTGCTCAAACTAACTTCGATGAGGGGGGAGCTATTCCTGAAAACTTCCAAAAAGAGTTTAAAGTATTGAATCTAATTAATGGCTATCGAACACGTGGGCATTTGTTTACAAAAACGAATCCAGTTCGCGAAAGGAGGAAATATTCTCCGACTTTGGCTATCGAGAATTTTGGTTTATCTGATTCAGATTTGGATGAAGTTTTTCAAGCGGGAGAAGAGATTGGAATTGGAACAGCGACATTAAGAAATATTATCAATCATCTCGAATTAACATATTGTCAATCGATTGGAATTGAGTTCACTTACATGCGCAATCCTGAACGTATTGAATGGTTCAAGAATAAAATCGAAATTACCAATCGTCCAGAATTTAACAAGGATAGAAAATTAAAAATCTTTAATAAACTTACTCAAGCATCTGGTTTTGAAGCTTTTTTGGGTAAGAAATTTGTTGGTCAAAAGCGTTTTTCAGTTGAAGGAGGAGAGGCTTTAATTCCGGCCTTAGATACGTTGGTTGAAAAAGGATCGGATCTTGGCGTTGAGTATTACGTAATGGGAATGGCTCATCGAGGACGATTGAACACATTAACCAATATTTTTCAGAAACGACCAAGAGATATATTTTCAGAATTTGAAGGAAAAGAATTTGATTTCGAATCAACATTCGACGGAGATGTAAAATACCATCAAGGATTCACCTCACATATTACGTTAGCAAATAGCAAACAAATTGGAGTTACTCTAGCGCCAAATCCATCTCACTTAGAGGCTGTAAATACAGTTGTAGAAGGGATTTCAAGAGCTAAGATTGATCATGTCTATCACGATGAGAAAAAGGTTTGTCCGGTATTAATTCATGGTGATGCCGCTGTTGCTGGACAAGGGATTGTTTATGAAACGATTCAAATGGCTCATTTGGACGGTTACCGCGCTGGTGGTACAATACATATTGTTGTTAATAATCAAGTAGGATTTACAACTAATTACTTGGATGGGCGATCTTCAACGTATTGTACCGATGTGGCAAAAACCACCTTGTGTCCAGTTTTTCATGTCAATGGTGACGATGTTGAAGCTGTTGTGCAAGCAATAGAAATCGCTATTGAATATCGTC
>VGML01000032.1 GCA_016866415.1 Bacteroidota bacterium
AACTATTAACAATACAGCCACTACTACCTATACC
Source organism: Bacteroidota bacterium (assembly GCA_016866415.1). GTDB lineage: Bacteria > Bacteroidota > Bacteroidia > Flavobacteriales_D > Crocinitomicaceae > UBA952. The sequence goes on from VGML01000032.1 coordinate 35, forward strand.
TTTACACCAACAGCCGGTCAATGTGCGAATACTGCGACAATGAGTGTAACGGTGAACCCATTAACAACACCAACATTCACTCAAGTAGCACCAATTTGCTCAGGTGGAACATTTACTCTTCCATTAACATCTAATGACGGAATTAGTGGTACTTGGACGCCAACTATTAACAATACAGCCACTACTACCTATACCTTTACACCAACAGCCGGTCAATGTGCGAATACTGCGACAATGAGTGTAACGGTGAATGCATTAACAACCCCAACCTTCACCCAAGTTGCTCCAATTTGTTCGGGTGGAACATTTACTCTTCCATTAACATCTAATGACGGAATTAGTGGTACTTGGACGCCAACTATTAACAATACAGCCACTACTACCTATACCTTTACACCAACAGCCGGTCAATGTGCGAATACTGCGACAATGAGTGTAACGGTGAACCCATTAACAACACCAACATTCACTCAAGTTGTTCCAATTTGTTCGGGTGGAACATTTACTCTTCCATTAACATCTAATGACGGAATTAGTGGTACTTGGACGCCAACTATTAACAATACAGCCACTACCACCTATACCTTTACACCAACAGCCGGTCAATGTGCGAATACTGCGACAATGAGTGTAACGGTGAATGCATTAACAACCCCAACCTTTACCCAAGTTGCTCCAATTTGCACGGGTGGAACATTTACTTTGCCAACAACCTCAACAAATGGTATAACCGGAACGTGGTCACCGGCCATAAATAATACATCTACTACCACCTATACTTTTACACCAACAGCTGGACAATGCGCGAATACTACGACAATGAGTGTAACGGTGAATCCATTAACCACTCCGACGTTTACCCAACTTGGGCCATTTTGTCAAGGTAGCACAGCAACTGCATTTTCAAATTCCTCCTTGGAGGGAATTAATGGTGTTTGGGGTCCACCAGGAATTAATACGGGAACCATCGGGACAACTACATATATTTTTGTTCCTAACACAGGACAATGTGCAGTTAACCAATCCATGGCCATTACTGTGAATCCTTTACTAACACCTATATTTAGTCAGCAGTCACCAATTTGTATCGGAGATAATTTTATTTTGCCGGTACAGTCTATTAACGGAGTTAACGGAACATGGTCTCCTGCTATAAACAATAATGCAACAACGACTTACACATTTACTCCAACAATTGGTCAATGTGCGACAACGCAAACGATGACTGTTGTTGTTGGTCCTCCATCATCACCGACATTCAATCCAATTGGACCTCTATGTGTTGGTAATTCTTTCGGTCTTCCTTTAAATTCTCTTGAAGGATTCACAGGAACATGGTCTCCAGCTCTGAATAACCAGACTACTACAACCTACACTTTTACTCCTAATACTGGCCAATGTGCTTTGACAGGTTCATTAGAGGTAATTATTAACCCAAACCCAACGATTCAAATAAATGAATCTCCAGAAATTTGTGAGGGTCAATCAACGACATTAACTACTTCTACCTCAGCAACTGGTGGAACCTATTCATGGCAGCCGGGAGGACAAACCTCTAACCAGATAACAGTTTCTCCAACTACCACAACTACATATACAGTGAGTTACACGTTAAATGGCTGCACAAGTTCTTTAACTTTAGCAGTTGTTACGGTTAATCCAAATATCCCTGTGGATGCGGGGGCGAATGTTTCAGTTTGTCAAGGCGGGCAAGTTACTTTGACTGCTACAGGAACTACTAACAATGTTTGGTCAGGAGGAATTTCAGATGGAGTGGCATTTTCTCCAATTCAAACCACGACTTATTACGTAACGGGAACGAGTGCATCTGGTTGTATTACCACTGACTCAGTAATTGTGACAGTGAATAATAATCCAACAATTAATGCAGGGACTCCTCTAACGGTATGTATTGGAGATCAAATTGTCCTGCAGGGAAGTGGGGCAGGAACAAATGGAACCTATACTTGGAGTAACGGAGTAATCGATGGACAACCTTTCACTGTTAATGGGACACTAACATATACTTTAACAGGAACAGACGCTAATGGCTGTGAGGGAACTGCAACAGTACTAGTCACCGGATTACCTATTCCTGTTGCACAATTCACGGCTAATCCAACAATAGGAGACATTCCGTTAACTGTAAATTTTTCAAATACTAGTCAAAATGCAACTGATTATTCATGGAACTTTGGAAATGGAGAAGTTTCAATTGTACAAAATTTAAACAATCAACAATCAGTTTACACAACTTTTGGGGAATACACAGTCTGGTTGGTTGCCTCTAATGGCATTTGTGCAGATTCTATGTCAGCAATCATTACTGCCACTGCAAATCCTTGGATCTTTGTTCCTAATGTATTTACGCCGAACGGGGATGATGCCAATGAAATGTGGATGATTGATACGAAAAACATGGAAACAATTGATTTGATAATTGTAAATCGTTGGGGTAACTTAATGACAAAAATTGAAGATTTAAATGGCGGTTGGGATGGAAAAACATCGGATGGATCAGATGCCACCGATGGAACGTATTTTTATAAGTATACAGCCAAGGCATTGAATGGAGAGGAATTCTCAGGTCATGGATTTTTAACCTTGATAAGGTAATTTATCAGGAGGTAAAATAAGTGTTTAATAGAGATAAATTTTATAATTCTCTTGGTTTAAACTGTAAGTCTCAAAAATCAACTAATAAAGAAAACGGTCGGAAATTTTTCGGCCGTTTTTAATTTTTTTGAGTCAGAATCGCACTCAACCGTCAAATTTGTTGAAAAGTAATTCATGCCTTCAACATCCATTGAATCGTACTTTGTAATTTTGAAAAAATTGCTTTTTTATGCTTAAAATTGGCGTTATTGGTGTTGGGCATTTAGGTAAGATCCATGTCAGATTATTAAAGGACCTGAATAATTATTTTGATTTGGTCGGTTTTTACGATTCAAACGAGCAAACGGCAAAGCAGATTTCTGACGAATTTGGAATTACTTATTTTCGATCGCCAAAAGAATTGATTAATGCAGTCGATTGTGTTGATGTGGTCACACCTACGCTATCCCATTTTGAGCACGTAAGTGATGCAATAAAAATGAGAAAGCATGTTTTTGTTGAAAAACCTTTGGCAGAAACTATGGATGAGGCTAAAAAGTTGGTTGCACTTTGCCACGAAGCAGACGTGAAAGTTCAGGTCGGTCATGTTGAACGATTTAATCCGGCATTTCAGGCAGCTATTCCTTATTTCAATTCTCCCATGTTTATTGAAACACATCGTTTGGCTCAGTTTAATCCGAGAGGTACAGATGTTCCAGTTGTTTTAGATTTAATGATTCATGATTTGGATGTAATACTTAGTGTAGTAAAATCAAGGGTTAAAAAAGTATCAGCATCGGGAGTGGCAGTTGTTAGTGATTCACATGATATGACAAATGCGCGCCTAGAATTTGAGAATGGTTGTGTTGCGAATTTAACTGCTTCTCGTATTTCGTTGAAGAATATGCGAAAATCTCGTTTCTTTCAGAAGGATGCATACATAAGTGTAGATTTTCTTTCGAAAGAATTGGAAGTTGTTCGTATGCAGGACGTGGAAGGGGAACCGGATCCATTTGATATTGTGCTTGAATTGGGAAAGGATAACAAGAAAAAGAAAATTTTGATTGACAAACCTGAATTACAAGAGGTTAATGCAATCAAGGAGGAGCTTAAGTCATTTTATGATTCAATAAAGAATAATTCCATACCAAAGGTTTCTATTGAAAATGGTTTTGAGGCAATGGATGTAGCGCATGAAATTCTCAAAAAATTACAATAGCCCCCAAGAATAATTAACAATAATTTTAATTACAATACGTTTCATTTGTATGTCAAGAATTTTGTTTTTTTTGTCAATTTTATTCTTAATTGGATGCGTTAAGAACAACCCTGACCCATCTTGGTTAGAGGTCAATGAATGGACTTTGCAATCAAATGGCAGTCTATCTGGTCAAGAAGGTGAATTGACCCATAATTTCTCAGAAGCATGGGTATACGTCAATGATGAAATAATTGGTGTATTTGAGGTTCCATTTAAGATTCCGATACTGAAATCAGGGGCTGTAAACATTAAAATTTATCCAGCTGTGAAAAATAATGGTATTGCTGCTACCAAAAAAATATATCCCTTTGTGGAGGTTTTTGAGGTAAATGCTGAGCTCAAAGAAAATCAAACACTTACGTTAAATCCTATCACAAAATATAAATCCATTACTCAGTTTTGGATTGAAGATTTTGAGGATCCGCTAAACGTTAAAATTGATGTAGACCAGAACACTTCTGCAATTTTGACAACTCCAACATCTAATCAGAATTTGGAGCCTTTCAATGGAAATTTTTACGGTAAAATAAATTTGAATGCTACAGATTCTTCTTGGATTGCCTCAACTAGAGATCAATTGGCAATCCAAAAAGGTAGAGAAGCTTATTTGGAAATAGATTACTACAATACAAACTCATTGCTTACTGGTGTATTGTATGTAAATCCGGATAATACCACAACAAATAATCCTCATATTACTATTACTCCTCAAGACATTAGTTCAATTCGTTGGAAAAAAATTTACATCGATTTAAAAGAACTAATTGGCTATTCTCCGAATGGATCAAATATTCTTCAATCATTGATAGCTACATTGGACGAAGGGAAAACTGAGGGGGAAATCAGAATTGATAATATTAAAGTAGTCTATTTTAATTGATGAAAACTAAAGGCTGGAAATTTATACTTATTCTTTCTGACCTGGCTTCTGCTATTACCTCATGGATTTGCTTTTTCTATCTTAGACAAGAATGGATAGAAAAAAAAGAATTTAACACAGATTCTAATTTTTTTATCGGTCTTTTTATTTTACCTCTGTTTTGGTTCTTATTTTATTTTATTCAAGGGACATATCACGATGTTCGTAGGCATTTTCGAATAAAAATATTCAATTTTACAATCGTTGCATCCATTTTGGGTGCAATACTTCTTTTTTTTACTCTGATTCTTGATGACAATGTAAAATCCTATCGCGACTACTACCAGCTTTTTCTTTTACTTTTTGGGATCCATTTTTTGATGACTCTTACACCTCGTTTGTTAATTGTTACATTTTTGATCAGCAAAATAAGAACAAAAGGAGAGGGATTTAAGACACTGGTAATTGGTGGAAATGAGAAAGCTTTGGAACTTTATCAAGAAATTTCTTCTCATCCAAAGAATGTAAACGAATTTGTGGGATTTGTCAATGTAAATGGGAAAGATAAATTATTGGATTCATTCATTCCTTATTTGGGACACGAAAAGGATTTGGAAAATATACTTAAAGAGACTCCGGTTGAGGAGGTCATCATTGCCATTGAAGCGACTGAACATGACCGTTTGAAAAATATTTTATTGAGAGTAGATGATGGTTTCAAAAGGATAAAATTATTGCCTGATACGTTTGAAATTTTATCTGGATCAATTAAAATGACCAACATTTTTGGTGTAGCCTTAGTAGAATTAATTCCTGACCCAATGCCCTATTGGCAGCAGGCTGTGAAGCGAATAACAGATCTAATTGTCTCATTAATTGCTATTTTGATCTTAATTCCGTTTTACTTGTTTTCAGCAATAGGAGTTAAATTATCGAGTCCCGGACCAATTCTTTTTTTTCAGGAACGAATTGGAATCAATGGTCGTGTTTTTAAAATTGTAAAATTTCGAACAATGTATTTGAACGCAGAAAGCGCTGGACCTCAACTTTCTTCCGAAAATGATCCACGAATCACGAAAATTGGACGTTTCATGCGAAAAACGCGACTTGATGAATTCCCTCAGTTTTTTAATGTATTAAACGGAGACATGTCGCTCGTTGGGCCTCGTCCTGAAAGGCAATTTTACATCGATCAAATTTTGATAAAAGAGCCGCAATACCTCCAACTTACAAGGGTTCGGCCAGGAATTACCTCATGGGGTCAAGTGAAATATGGCTATGCAGAAAACGTAGAACAAATGCTTCAAAGAATGAAATATGATTTGATTTATTTGAAAAACAGAAGCCTTGCGCTTGATTTTAAAATCATGCTTTATACCGTATTTATTGTATTAAAGGCAAAAGGAAAATAAATATTCTTGGAAATTAAAGAAAGATTGGTATCTTTGCACCCCAATTAATAAATTATTAACCGAGGTTTCGTACCTCAAATTATAAACAAAAAGTATGGCAACAAAAATTAGATTACAAAGACATGGAAAGAAAGGAAAACCTTTTTTTCATTTAGTAGCTGCGGATAGTCGCGCTAAAAGAGATGGTAAATTTATCGAGAAATTAGGAACCTACAATCCAACCGCAAACCCTGCGATTATCGATATCGATTTTGAAAACACATTGAAGTGGGTTCAAACAGGTGCTGAAATGACGAACACTGCAAGAGCTATTCTTTCATACAAAGGCGTTCTTTATAAAAATCACCTTTTAAATGGTGTTAAAAAAGGTGCGCTTACAGTTGAGCAAGTAGAGGAACGATTCACAAAGTGGGTCGCAGATAAGGATTCGAAGGTTCAAAATAAAAAAGATGGTCTTGCGAAAAATGCAGCTGCAGAGAAAATAGCAAAACAGAAAGCTGAAGAACAAGCAAATGCAGCTAAGGCTGCTGAAATTGCTGCAAAAAATGCTCCAGAAGTCGAAGAGCAACCTGCTGTTGAAGAAACGCAAGTTGAAGAGCAGTCTTCTGAAGAAACAACTTCTGATGAAGTAAATACTGATGAAACAACGACTGAAGAAACTTCGGAATCTGAAACGCCAGAAGATTCTCCAGCTGCAGAATCAACAGAAGAAGAATCAGCTGAATAAAATATGAATTTTGAGGGATATTTTTACCTCGGAAAAATTGCGAAACTTCACGGATATAAAGGTGAAGTTTCGCTGTTTTTAGACGTTACCAATCCATCGGATTACAATAGGCTTGAGCGAATTTTTGTTGACGTTGATGGAGTTTTAATTCCTTTTTTTATTGATCAATTAAAACCTAAAAATAAAGGTTTTATGGCGGTAAAGTTTCAAGATGTAAATGACGAAAACGCCGCTAAAAAACTTCTGAAAAAATCTATTTATCTTCCTGACAACGAGCTTTCAGAACTTGATGAAACTAGTTTTTACGATCATGAAATTTCAGGTTTTAAAGTATATGATCATGTCAAAGGATTTATCGGTATAGCTGATACAGTAATTGATCTTGTGTCTAATCCCTTGATGCGTATTGAATTCGAAAACAAAGAAATTCTTATTCCTATTTTTGAAGGCCTTATTTCAAAGGTTGACCGTAACAATAAAGAATTACATATTCAAGCGCCTGATGGTTTGATTGATTTGTATATTTCGTAACATCACATTTGATTTTAATCCAAGTCTGTTATAAAAATTTGCGGTTTTAACTTTTCTTATCTTTTTTTAAACATCTGTTTAAAATAGTTGTTTAATTTAACAACGTTTTATGAAAAAAGACAATTCTACCGAACAAAAAATCAAGGATGCGGCAAGAGCAGTGTTCATTGCTAAGGGATTTTCAGGTTGCTCCACGCGAGAAATTGCAAAAGTAGCTGGAATGAATTTCGCACTTGTTAACTACTATTTTCGTTCGAAGTCACAACTTTTTCAATTGATTTTCAACGCTGCAATGGAAGATTTTACCAATACAATGGTGGAAGTCTTTAGCAGGGATTTGACTTTGCCTGAAAAAATGAAAATCTTAATTGAAAAGGAGTACGAATTTTTATCTCAACACCCAGAGTTGCCTTCTTTTATTATTCAAGAAACCAACCGAGAATCTGAAATTGCTCACGATAATTTAGGATTTTTCCAAAAGATTTCTAATACAGGTATTTTTCAACAGTGCTTGGAGGCACAGCAAAAAGGAGAAATGCGCGAAATAAATATTTTCAATTTAACTCTTTTGATTTTATCGAATTGTCATTATCCTTTTATGAGTCGAAATATGTTAAAAGGAATGCTCAAATTGGAGGACGCTCAACTCATTCCAAATATTGAAATCCATAAAAAACATGTTTCAGATTTATTAATAGCTTATTTGTTTCCTAAAATTTCAAACAATGAAGAATAAATTATTTTCACTACTATTGATTTTGTTTGCTTTTCTGCTCGATTTTATTTCCTTCTCTCAAAAGATAGATTTGAATACATGTTTGAAAATGGCAGACACTGCAAGTTTAGCAATTAGAAATGCTCGTTTGGATTTGGAAATAAACAAGGAGCAAAGTGGGTCGTTTCTTTCCTCCCGTTTACCGCAATTGAATTTTAACGCGGATTACAAATACAATGCGAAAATTCCTGGTCAAGTTGTTCCAGCTGCTTTTTTTGGCGGTCAACCTGGCACATACTCAACGGTTCAATTTGGTGTTCCATTTGTTTTTAGTAATACCTTACAATTATCCCAAATATTATTCAATTCTCAACTAAATTATGGCCTTGAAGCCATAAAAATAAATCGGGAAATCGTTAAGTTGCAAGGTGAAATGACCATTCAAGATATTCGATATCAAGTTTCTAATACGTATTTTCTAATTCAAACACTTAACAAACAGATTGATTTCGTTGATAGCAACTTATTGAATACGAATCGATTGCTCCAAAATATGGAGAATATGGTTAAACAAGGACTTGTCATTCAAACGGAAGCGGATAAAATTAAAATCAACGAACTAGGACTTGAAAATACGAAAGCGACGCTTCTTGTCAACAAAGAACAATTGATTTCATTGTTGAAAATATTAATTGGTTACCCGAAAGAGAAAGAATTAGTGGTTGAAACAGATAAACTAATTGAAAAAACTATCTTGATTAATAACGAATCCAAAAATTACTTAGCACTAAACCTTATCGAGTGGCAGAAAAAAATGAACTTGGAAGAGAAGAAAGGAATCATGATGGGATATTTACCCAATCTTGCCTTATACGCTGCATACAATTACAATGTGAATCTAAAACCAGAAGACGATTTTAGAAAAGGAATTGATGGAGCTTTCATTGGTTTGCGATTGGATTGGAATTTATTTGATGGATTAGATAAGTATCATAAGTATAAAATGAATGCTTTTAACAAGGAAAAATATCAAAATCAGTATGATTTACTTCAGCAACAACTTGATTTAGCTGCGGAAAATAATAAGAAGCAAATTGAATTGAAGTCCAAATCATTGGAGTTGACAAAAGAACAGTTGGTGTTAGCTGAAAATGTTTATCGCAATGCAAATTTAAAGTTTCAACAGGGCTTGATTAGTTCAAATGATCTCATTTTGGCAGATAATGGTTTGCAGCAAGCTCAAACAAATGTTGTGTCGGCATACATTCAATTAAGACAAGCAGAATTAGAATATTTAAAATCAATAGGTAACCTTAAATAAAATGAAAAGAGTAATTACAATTTCAGTCATCGTGGTTGTATTAATCGTTCTAACCGCGATAAAACTTAAGTCGAACAAGAAAGCAGTAGAGGAGAAACTCTATATTCGTGATTCTACAGAAGCAATTTTGGTAGCAACAACTTCACCCGATTTGCATTCATTCGAAAAATCCCTTTCATTTCTCGGTGTATTTGATGCATTGCATCAAAATAATGTTGCATCTGATGGCTCTGGTAAACTGATTAAGTTGTTTGTTGAAGAAGGGGATATTGTAAAAGCAGGTCAAACGATTGCAAAATTGGATGATGAAATGGTTTTGCTGCAAATTCAAAATGTACAACTGAATATTGAACAATTGAAAAATGACAATGCTCGCTTTTCTGCACTTAAAAAAGAAAATGTGGTTTCGAATACTGAGGCAGAGAAAGTGGAATTGGGTTTGAAATCCGCCGAGGTTCAATTGAAGCAATTACAAAAACAACTTCGCTCCACCTCAATTGTCGCACCTTTTAGCGGAGTGGTTAGTAAAAAATTGGTTGATTTAGGTTCAATGGTTATGCCCGGAACACCTATTATAGAATTAACTGATGTATCGTCTCTCAAATTAACTGTTTCAGTTCCGGAACGAGATGTTTTAAAATTTTCGAAAGGTCAGAAGGTTGTTGCGAAAGCTGATGTGTATGGAGATAGAGATTTTAACGGAACTATAACGAACATTGCCGTGCAAGCAGACGCATCTCATAATTTTAAAGTTCAATCAACCGTTCTTAATTCAAATGAAAATAAGTTGATGGCCGGAATGTATGGCTCTGTTTCATTGAATAATTCAAAAAGTACAACCGCACTTTCTGTCCCAAGAAAAGCTTTAATTGGTTCTTCAAAAAGTCCTAAGGTTTATGTAGTTAGAGGTGGAAAGGCACGCTTGGTTTCCTTTAATGCAGGAACCTCCGATGGTGAATTCATTGAAGTAGTTTCAGGATTGACAGCAAATGATAAAGTTGTAGTCAAAGGCCAAGTAAACTTGCAAGATAATTCAAACGTGAAAATCGCAAAATAAGAAATTATGACACTGACCGAATTATCGATCAAACGCCCGTCGTTTATTATTGTTGTTTTTACTATTCTCATTGGTGGAGGATTACTTTGTTACAATCAATTGAGTTATGAGCTTTTACCCGATTTCTCTCCGCCGATTTTAACCATTACGACAACTTATCCTGGAGCTTCACCCGCAACTGTTGAAAGTCAGGTTTCAAAACCATTGGAAGACGCACTAAGTGGATTGGAAAACATTAGTGAGGTAACTTGTTTTTCTTTAGATAATGCTTCTGTCGTTCTATTGGAATTCAAAGCATCAGCCAACATTGATAATGCTTTAGAAGATTGCCAACGAAAAATAAATAATGTTCAAAATTCACTGCCTGACGGAGCCAAAACTCCTGTAGTAGCGAAGATTGAGCCTAATGCATCACCCGTTTTACAAGTTAGTGCTGTCGCTTCCAAAATGGAGGATCGTGAATTTATGCAACTGATGGACGATGAAATCATTCCGCAAATCAAACAAACCAAAGGTGTTGCTGAAGTTCAAGTAATTGGGGGGGAAAACCGAGCATTTCGCGTGAATGTTGACAAAGATAAAATACGTCGCTATGGTCTTTCTTTAAATACGATTAATCAGGCAATTGCAGGTGCCAACGTCGAATTCCCTACAGGGAAGGTAAAAGATGCTAGCGAACAAATGACCGTTCGATTAGCCGGAAAATTTTCTTCCGTAAAGGAGTTGGAAAACTTGATTATTTTCTCCCGTGGAACTTCGCCGGTGCGATTAGGTGATGTTGCGGAAGTAATTGATGCCATTGAAGATCAAACAACTGTTTGTCGCTTAAATGGCGTAAATGGTGTTGGAATGCGAATTAAAAAGCAGAGTGATGCGAATGCTGTGGATATGTCAACTGCAACGAAGGACAAATTCAAAGATCTTGAGAAGAAATATGAAAAAGAAGGTCTAAAATTTACAGTCGCAACAGATACGTCTATTCCAACAATAGATTCGGTAGATGCGGTAATTCATGATCTAGAACTCGCGGTAATTCTCGTCGCTGCGGTAATGTTACTTTTCTTGCATAGTTTGAGAAATGCGTTTATCGTTTTGATTTCTATTCCAGCTTCTTTGATTTCAACGTTTATTGCAATGTATTTATTTGGTTATACGCTTAACTTGATGACCTTGCTTGCGATGTCATTGGTAATTGGAATTCTAGTTGATGACTCTATCGTTGTATTGGAAAATATCTATCGCCATTTGCAAATGGGTAAACATCGCCGAGTTGCTGCCCTCGAAGGAAGAAATGAAATTGGATTCACTGCTCTAGCAATCACATTGGTTGACGTAGTGGTATTCTCTCCAGTTGTTTTTATAGAAGGTACAATTTCGGATATTTTACATCAGTTTTCAATTGTAGTTGTCGTCTCAACGCTAATGTCCTTATTCGTTTGTTTCACGCTGACTCCTTGGCTGGCCTCGCGCTTTGCAAAGGAAACAAAGTTGAATCCAAAAAATCCATTTCAAGCCTTTTTACTATGGTTTGAAAGACGACTTACCATTTTTACAGAACAATATGTAAAATTAGTAGGGTGGACCTTGCGACATAAAATTGTTACCACGCTGATTATTTTCGGAATATTTGCAAGTACAATAGCGATTATGTCCTTGGGAATCGTGGGACAAGAATTTGTAGCGCAAGGAGATCAAGGGAAATTTATGATCAAATTGAAATATGATAAAAGCACTACTTTCCAAGAAAACAATTCAACAACACTTAAAATTGAACAATTACTACTAGCTCAAAACGAAATTGTTGATATCGTTTTTGCAAATGTCGGAGGACCAAGTTCAGGAATGGGTGCAGCATCTTTTGGTTCTGAGAATAGATCGGAGTTAACTGTAAAAATGAAACCGGGTATGCAGAAGAAATTCCCAACCATTCAATACATGACGGCGATTCGAAAAAAAATTGAAGATAAATACCCAGGAATAGAGGTGAAGGCAATCAACATCGGAATGGTGGAATCCGAAGAAGCTCCAATAGAAATCTTCTTGTCTTCAGATGACAGCGAACTTTTAATGAAAGAGGCTAAACGATTGAAAGAGATGATTTTAAACATTCCTGGAGCGAAAGACCCGACGATTTCGACTGAGGATATATCTCCTGAAGTCCGTATTGATTTAGATCGGGAGAAGATGGGACAATTGGGTCTACCAATCGCAATTATTGGAATTCAGTTACAAAATGCGCTTACCGGAAATACGGATGCGCAATTCGATGAAAAAGGTCAGGAATACGATATTCGTGTGATGATGGATCCGAATGATCGAAAAAATGTGGACGATTTGAATAGTCTGACATTTGCAGCGAATGATGGTAAACAAGTTCGATTGAGTGAATTTGCCAAAGTAACTGTTGACAATGCCGCAGGATCACTTGAACGAAAGAATCGAATCTCAAATACAACACTTCGATGTTATGTATTGGGCACAGCTGCCGGAAATGTATCATCAGCAATAGAAACTTATTTAAAAAAGAATCCATTGGATCCAAATGTGCGGATGCTTTGGGGTGGAGAAGTAAAACGTCAAAAAGAATCAATGGGAGCTTTGGGAACTGCTATGGGAATTGGTTTTATACTCGTTTATTTAATCATGGTGGCGCTTTACGACAATTTTATTTATCCGTTCGTTGTTATTTTCTCGATTCCAGTTGCTTTGATTGGAGCATTATTAGCCTTAAATCTAAGCTCGTCTAATATGGGGATTTTTACAATGCTTGGAATGTTGATGTTACTCGGTCTAGTCGCCAAAAATGCAATTTTGATTGTCGATTTCACCAATCATTTAAAGGAAAAAGGACTTTCGACTTATAATGCACTATTGGAATCCGTCAGTGAAAGGATGCGTCCAATTTTAATGACTACAATCGCAATGGTAATTGGTATGATTCCAATTGCAATAGCTGAAGGTTCTGGAGCAGAATGGAAAAATGGACTGGCCTGGATTCTAATCGGTGGATTAACGAGCTCCATGTTTCTAACAATCATTGTTGTACCAATGATTTACTATGTTGTCGATCGAATTCAGGATAAGTTAAGGCCAAAGAATAAAATTCAGACAGATAACAGACTAGATTAAGTATTTTTTGGAAAATTTTGAGATGGTTTTTTTACAAAATGATAATTCAAGAATAGATTAGAATTATTAAAAATAAGTTGAATCTTGTTGTTATAAAATAGTTGAAACTTCGTATTGTAGATAATCTCTAATTTTTTCAATTATGTCTGGTTTATTTGATTCTCCTTTTTTCAATTCTTTAGTATTCAAGAAATTACTTACCTATTCGCGAATATTTTCATTAGTTATTTTTGGTTTAGGTTCAATTTCTATTGTGGCGCACTTGTTGTTTTCTTCTCCACGGATCCCTGGTGATCTGATTTTTTTTGAAGTTGGATTGATGACATTCTCAGTTTATTTTATATATTCTATTTTTAAGGCAGGATTAAATCTTTTTGAGCGTTTATTTTATGGGTGGTTTTGTATATTCATGATAAGTATTATTTTCTCAATAATGCATTGGCCAGGAACTAATTTTCTTCTGGTTTTAAATTTTGTTGGATTAGTAGGGTTATTAGTTGTTTCCATTTTTAAAAGACAAGCTAAAATTCATTTTCCAACTGAGGATGCTGTGCTCGTCTTTTCGATTCTAGTAACAGTAATTATCTTCCTTTTTTTAACTCCTAAAATGATGGAGAAATATAGAAAACTTGAGGAGGCTTATGAAAGAGGTGAGAAGATAGAAATCAATAAATGAGTTTAATGATGACTACATTTTCAATTTGTTCTTTTTCATACAACGATTAAATGAATTCAAAAAAAATATTCCTTGCTTTAAACAGGGAAATATTTAGCGGTGAAAATCCAAATCGAAGGGTTTTGTCGAAAGACGAAACCCTTATTTTTAATTATCGTTCAGGAATTAGCACGGCAATAAGACAAGAAAATAGGGCTAAGGAATTACCATTTTTTGTGGCACTTAATAACCTTTATTCAGGAACAAATTTCCCCCTTTTAACGAATTCAGGAACATTACTTTTGTTTCGTAAATTCAATTTAAATCATCATGTTTTTAATTGTTTGGAATATTCTTTCAAAGCATTGAGAACGCAAGATTTCGCAAATGATCCTAAGTTTTGGGAACACTATTTACATTTTTTTAGTCTGAATACTCGAGATG
>VGML01000033.1 GCA_016866415.1 Bacteroidota bacterium
ACGGTCGAATACAAAGTGGAAATCCAAATTCTTGGGCGATTTCTTTCCCTTCCAAAAATGATTTTGCCGTTTTCTGTGGCGCCATTGGAACGCCGATTTCAATCATCAAATCACGAAAAGCTTCGCGGTTTTCTGTAATTTCAATGGCGTTGATATCTACTCCAATTATTCTTACACCGAATTCTTCCCAAATGCCCATTTCGTCGCACTTGATGCAAAGATTCAAAGCTGTTTGTCCACCCATCGTTGGTAAAACCGCATCAATTTTGTGATTCTTCAAAATTTCAATGATGCTTTCCGGCTCCAATGGTTGTAAGTAAACATTGTCAGCAACAACCTTGTCCGTCATAATGGTAGCAGGATTGGAGTTTATCAAGGTTACTTCTACTCCTTCTTCACGCAATGATCTTGCGGCTTGAGAACCGGAATAATCAAACTCACAGGCTTGACCAATAACAATCGGTCCACTTCCGATAATCAGAATGGATTTGATGGATGAATCTTTTGGCATAGGGATTTCAATTTACATTTTCCTTCGAAGCGTTCGTTCGCTGCAAATTGAGCGCAAATTTAACCGATTCAGAATTAAATGAAACGTGAAAAGTCAATTGTTTTTTAACAAAAATGAAATCGTTGTTAATAATGATTAATCATCACTTTGATTAAGTTAAAATTTGATCATGGATATTTCAACATTCAAGCGATGATAATTAAATCTTCTTTCAAGAAATAGGCATGTTTCAATCTTTAAATTTGCTTGAATTGGCTTATGAAATTAGATCGAACCTACACTTTAAAAGAAATTTCTGAAATCGTTCAATGCGCTTTTGTTGGCAATGAAAATCATAAAATCACGGGTATCAATGAAATTCACATGGTGGAATCTGGTGATATTGTTTTTGTTGATCATCCGAAGTATTACGACAAGGCATTGAAATCTTCGGCAACAACTATCATAATAAATAAAGAAGTTGAATGTCCTGCAGAAAAAGCATTGATTCTAAGTGATAAACCATTTGATGTTTTCAATCAACTAACAACGCATTTTCGACCACTGCAATCTCCTCATGCTCAAGAAAGGCAATTCATTCATCCTTCCGTCCAGATTTATCCGAATGTTTTTATTGGAAATAATGTGAAAATCGGAAAAAACACTCGAATTTATCCTGGAGTTTGCATTATGGACAATACAACAATTGGTGATGATGTTATTATTGGTGCAAATTCGGTTATCGGACATTTTGCGTTCTATTACAAGAAAAAAGAGAGCGGTTACGATCGACTTCACACATGTGGAGGTGTCGAAATTGAATCAAATGTGGAAATTGGAGCACTTTGCACCATTGATGCAGGAGTAACTGGAATCACATATATTGGTAAAGGAACAAAATTAGATGACCAAGTTCATATCGGACACGATACGGTCATCGGTAAAGATTGCTTAATGGCTTCAGGTGTGGGAATTGCAGGATGTGTGAAAATTGAAAACAATGTAATACTATGGGGACAAGTGGGTTGTGCAAGCGATGTGGTTATTGGCGAAGGAGCAGTAGTTTATGCCCAATCAGGTATTGGAAAAGACTTAGAGCCTAGAAAAACTTATTTTGGAAGTCCTTGTGCTGAGGCAAAAGAAAAATTCAAAGAAATGGCAGCCATTCGTCAATTACCCGAATTATTAAAGAAAATGTAAAATGCGTTTTTCGAACGGCAGAGATATTGATTATCAGCTTGAGTTAAAAGAAACAAAGCTTCATTCTTTGCTCGAAATAACGAACGCGATTAATTCTAATTATCCCGTTGAACAATTGCTTAAAATTTATAGTTTCATTCTCAAGGAACAATTAAATTTCAAGAAATTCATTTTACTACATTCGCAGGAGGAATGGAATTGTCTGTTGAAAATTGGATTTAAAGGAAAAACAGATTTATCCAATGTTGAACGAGATTTTAAACGATTTAAGGAAATCACATTGGTTGAATCCTCGAACTCTCCAATTCTGAAAGAATTTCAAGCAGTAATTCCTGTATATCATTTGGAGAAACCCTTGGCTTACCTATTGATTTCAACGAGTTTAAAAATCGAAAACCTTGAGCCGAGCCATTTCTCATTCGCTCAAACGTTAACGAACATTATTTCGGTGGCAGTTGAGAACAAACGTCTGGTCAAACAAGACATTATCAAACAACGAATTTCCAAAGAATTGGAAGTAGCATCGGAAATGCAAAAACTGCTATTCCCATCTGAATTACCTTCCAATCGCAAAATGGATCTTTCTGCCAGATACGTCCCAAGGCATGCGATAGGAGGCGATTACTACGACTTCATTCCATTGGGCGATGATGAATACATTCTATGTATAGCAGATGTATCAGGAAAAGGAATATCAGCTGCATTGTTGATGGCAAATTTTCAAGCTACGATTAGAACGCTGTTTAAATACCAACGCTTTGAATTGCCCTTTTTATTGGAGGAGTTGAACGCCAAAGTAATGAAGAGCACGAAAGGGGAGAAGTTCATTACATTTTTCATAGCTCATTATAATGCTCATACTCGAAAAATGAAGTATGTCAATGCCGGGCATAATCATCCAATTATTTTGAACGGTCGAAAAGCGACGATGCTTAAGGATGGCTGTATCGGACTCGGAATGTTGGATGAACTGCCATACGTGAATGTTGGAAAAATGGAATTGAAACCAAATACGACATTTGTTTTATATACAGATGGATTCGTAGAACTTGAAAATTCCGAAGGTGAACAATTTGGTATCGAACGATTAATCAAAAACATTCAGGCCTATTCTCCTCTAAAAATGGAAGATATGAACAACATCATTTTTTCTAAATTAGATGATTGGCGTGGTGATTTAAATTTTGTGGATGACACGGCGATTTTCAGTTGCAAGTTTTTTTGAAAATTACCGAATAATATACATTTTCCCAAGTCCTTTGTGAAAGTAATTATCCGCTCCAGATTCCAAGCGTTTGATTTCTTGTCCGTTTATTTTAGCTTTCACACGGTATAGATAAACGCCATTGGCCAATGGATCGCCGAATGCATCTTTTCCATCCCATTCAAAATCTGTTATATTCCTTCCTATTTGAATCGGACCGAGTTCACTTTCATTGATTTCACGAACAACCTTACCGCTAATCGTCATAATCTGAATTTGAAGATCATCAGGAATTTCATCGCCAGTAAGGGTAAAAACAAACCTTGTACTGGTCGAAAATGGATTGGGGTAATTCATCATTTGCGTAATCATCGATTCGTGAATTACTTCAAAATTGATTTTATATTCCAAATCACCGGATTGATTCCCTGATTTATCCATCCCCTGAACAAGAAGAGAATATGTTCCTGATTTTTCAAAGTAAGTCGGGTAATTTATTTTAAATCGTTTGTTTTGCGAAGTAGCAGGAATCCATTCCATAACAGTATTACCCGAAGCATCAGTAAATGGAATTCTTTTTTGATTTCCATCAGGATCAGTTAGGTATATACCGAATAAAGAGGTGTCAGCATCTGAATCCATGATTAGATAAGGATTTTCATCTTTTAAGGATATCAAGATTTCACTTGTTGGTGAAACAATATCATTATTCAAAATATGTTTCCCATTAAATGTTACATCCAATAGTGGATTGATATCTTCCTCTAAAACCGTAAATGGAAATTGAATGATGTTGTTTAAATGGGTTAATTCAGGTTGATCCAAAATGGTTAGGCTTGCGTCAACATACGGATTAACTTCCATGCAAAACCAATTGTTTCCAACCAAATCCTTTGTGTTGAAAGAAATCGTATCGTTTAAAATTCCTCCAACCAATAGCGAATCTTGCCTTGGATAATTTAGGAAATGTTTAATTTGATTCTGATCGATGATGTAATATCTTACTAAAAGCGAGTCCATGTTTACAGAACTTATGTTTTTCACATCGATTGCGAATTTTCCGATTTGACCTTCTTGAAGCGTATCATTTTCAGGTAACCAAACGTAACCATTTGTTCCATCAATTGCCGCTTCTGGGACTTCATCATACAATACTTGCCAATATTTCAACTGTGAAGGTGTTAAATTTACCGTATCCGTGTATTTGGCAACAAGCTTAATATAGGGGAACGAATCTGCTGGCATTACGCTTGTCAAGTTTAGAAGGGAATCGCCTGAAATTAAAACGGTGTCAATTGACTTTAGGTAATTTCCGGTAGCATTAAACAGTCGTATTTCCAAACTTGTGGTATCTGCCGTAGGTTGCTCAGAAGGTTTGTGATTCCAGAAAATCGATTTCCATTCAGCTGATGGACCTATTAACGGGGAAGTTTCTCGACCAATCGATTCGATACCTGTGATTACAGTGTCTAAAAAAATGTCTTCATTTCCTTGTGTGAAAATTTCAACAACGAAGTTAGGATCTCCTTTACGCGTTAAAAAAATCATTGGTTTATTTGGCCTTCCCGGAACAATTTGCGTTGATCCTAAATTTTGGAATGTTGTATAGAGAGTCGGATCTAATTGATTCCACCAATCATATCGTGTGGCAATGGGAGTGTAAACCAAAATATAATCTCCATTTGGAACCACATTTTCAACAAAATATTGAAACTTATTTATTTGATCTAAAGAATTTTGCCCAAACGTAAAATATTTCATCGGTCTTGAGAAACAATTACTATTGTCGTTATTTAAATTTCCATAATATCCGTGTTGCGGATTTGCAACAGTACCATTTGAGTACGTATATTTCGTTGCCCAAGCTTCGAGACTTGATTTGTCTATTACAGCTACTTGAAAATTTGGATTGATGTAATCACAAAAACTATAATCTTGCTGAACGCCATTGAGTGTCCACTCGTTGTCATAATGCGCTGGAGCTTGATTTGTTGTCTTCGCCAAACAAGTAATTCGCGCCTCGTTGGGCTGGAAACCGCGAAGCTCCGTTTGGTCGCTCAAATTCACACCATTAAATGAGTTGAATTTGAATTGATCGAAATCCGCTTGTCCCCATCCAGACTTGTTTATGATGTGTTGAAAAGAGCGATTTTTCCATTTAATAGTAGGCTCGATTAATGCCACTCTCCAATAATATACAGTGCTATCTGTTAAAACTAGTGGATCCAATAGATTTGACGCGGCAGATTTCCATTCGCTTGGATTTACTTGTTTTAGTCCTCCCAATTCTGTTTTTTCACAATATCTCTTGAAATTGCTACTGAATGATACTACTGTGTCAATTTCAAAGCGGTATGTTCCCATTTGAGCAAGTGGGTCAATGGTGGATGCAAACAAAGTGACACTATCGGAAGGCACGACCGCAAAATCGGACGGGAGAATTGGTTCGATACCATCTACATTAATATTGAAATTTTTTATTAATTGATTATTTTGAATTTCATCATATTGTTCATCAATTGCATTTGGAATATCTACACGAATGGTGAATTTGTTCAATCCAATACCAATTGATGGTTGAAAAGGAATTTTCACTGAAATGGTTTTCTCATAATCCAATCCATTTAAAGCCAAAATATATGTTGAATCAGTTAATGAATTGGGAAAATCCCTAGTGATGTTAATTGAAAAAGTATCGGTTATTGATTTTCCTAAATTTCTGAGAGTGATCGAAATATTGAGGGAATCGGTTGCATAAGTTATAAGATTAGGACCAAAGCTTACGCGCGAATCGGTTAGTTCAATTTCTGGTTTTTGGTGATAATTTAAACGAAGCATCGGATCCCCATTCAAGGTCATTTGACAAAAAGTAGCCTCAGTTAAGAGATTACTAGAATTTGTCAAAACAGTGTCCATTGTATTTTTGATATGCTCAGCAATGGTGCCGCCGTAATTATATTTACTGAACTGTTTATAGAAGTTGGACGAATATTGATAGAGCGAACTCGTAAATCCATAATTAATAGTTCCTATGTATGCAATTACCCCAGCATTCGGAGTCAAGACAAAGGATTGTGAGTTCGAATTTGCATTGTGAAATATGTTTCCATTGTAACAGGAATTTGCTAAAAGCACAGGGTATTTACCTTGATTATCCCAATTTTGAGGTTCATCAATATTGATATCAAAACCAGAATCTGAAGTTGTAAAATGTCCAAAGAAATTCATTAGACTTATACCATCCGAAATACGTTCTTTAATTACATCCAATTCTACCAGAGAAATGGGATTGTTGTTATCTTTTGCAACTGCCATAACATCGCCTGCGAAATAAGCTCCCTCAGCGGTTTCAGCCATTGTGTTTAAGTAGTTTTTAAACAAAGTTTGTTCACCTGATGAGGTCCCACCTGAAAAATGTAAAATATGTTTCTGCCAATCTTTGGTTGATGTGGAATAGATTGATTGTTGGTTTTGTTGTAGTTCGTATTCGATTACTTTGGATAAATAAGTTTGTAATTCAGCTTCTGTTTGAACTGAAATTCGACCCGTTGGAATTAATGGAGCGAATTTGTCGTAATTCTCAAGATTCGATGTAATGCATTGATCGCATGATGGCTGACCAAAAGATGGAATTAAATTGTTCTGGTATGCGGACGTATTCGTCCTCGATCCAGGTCCTAGATTGGTTGATGAAGTAATGTTTGCCTCTCTAATTCCTTTTCCAACCAAAAATAAACCAATCGGTTTTTGAGTCGCGTTTTCATAAATTAAATGAGAAAATCTTCGAATCCCGTTAATGTGTTTTGGTATTCCTCCTCCAAATTGTTGGCATAAATCTTCTGCTTGGGCAAGAATCACATTATAAGATCCTCCGGCGTTTGAACTTCTGTATGAAGCATATTCGAGCGCCTTGTTTCTAAGTTTCTCGGGATAAACAAATAACAATGCATTTTCCAAATTTGGAATTCCACCATAGTTAGTAAATTGTCCTGTGCTGTTGACTGGTTTCAATAGTGAAATATTGTTGACAGAATTTAAATCTTGAATTACAATTGTTTGTTCATTTAATGAAACATCATTTGGGACAAGGCATTGCCATTGACCTCCAGATTGAATCATAGGAATTTTATTAATTTGACTACCAATGGAAAAAGCAACCGGATTTGTCACATTTAAATTGGAAATATTTAATCTGATTTTATTTGAAAGTGTTGAATTTAAAACAGAAAAAGTAGCACTTGTTGCGTTATTGAAGTTTGGAATCCTCGGGTATTTAAAAGACCAAAAGTTGATGGACTGAAAATCAGTAGCTACGCCAAGGTCATTGATTAAGGAAACTTTATAATTTGAATTTCCACTTGCCGGAACTATAGAAACAGGAAAAATCTTGTTGATGTAAACACTTTTGTAACCTGAAAATATGGAGTCAAAAAGTACGAAGTTTGAGGCGCCAATCGTGTGTCGTGTGTGGTGATTACCTAATCCATTTCCAGAATAAGCATTGGATGAACCAACAACAACAGCCGAATAGTTCAAATTGGGTGCGCCTGTTCCCTGAAAAATATTTTCCAGTTGAGTCGAGCTGAAATCCCAAACTTGAGGTGTAGGATTTACACCGTTTAATGCAGTTTTTCCCCAACCTTCTCCTTGAACGAAGAAAGAACTCGAGGCGTCTGAAGTTTTTTCACCTTCATTGTAACGCTCATTATACCAAGTAGATTTTTCAAAAAGCACAAAATTTTCTGGCGTGTATGACGAAACATTGATATCCGTTTGAATTTGAATTCTTTTGTTGGTTGTTAGGTTATTCCATGTAAAGAAATACTGAATTGTATCGTTGTACAGACTGTATTTTGGATTACCTAACCAAGAGGGATCATCATAAAGTGTTGAATCCAACCAACCATCGTTGCGTTGGGCGTAAAATAAAATGTAATCGCCGGTATTTATGGTGTTATCTCCGCCATCCTCAATGTGCAATGGAATTTCCTTTTCTCGTCCAAATATTTGAATGTTAGCGGATTGAAAAGTGCTGAGTGGAATTCCAGCTGAAAGTAGTGTCGAATAATTTAATTTGTAAATTCCTGATTGAACTATCGGGAATGAATAATATTTCTGATTGTAATTAATCCATTCATTACCAAAACTCTGAGCAAAAATGCTGAGAGAAGTAAAAAAACAAATGGTTAAAATCAATCTTATCATTTGACGGCGTTCTTTGGTTTATCTAATTTCAATCGAAGCGAAAAAATATGCGTGTAATAATTTGCAGAAGCGTCACCAAGTCTGGTAAAGGCATAATCAAGCGAAAAACCTTTGAATCCAAGGCCCATACCTAAATTTGGTTGGAATCCCCAATACTTAGTTTCATCCATGTTAGTGAATTGTTGAATTCCTGAAATACCACCTCTTATTTTGACAAAATCTTTGAATCCAACAAAAAATCCAGCGTGTGGGTCGGCAGATACCAAATCGGACTTTAATAAAACGTTTCTTTTTCCATCGGATGTTAAATCAACATCCAATTCACCTCCCGCATGAAATCCTTTTGAACCTAAGTCGAATTTCCCAGCTGCTGCTATTATTACGCGGGGCAAAGTTAGCTCTAAACCATTTTCAGGAATTGCGTTTCCCGTTGAAAGAAATACGTTTTTCGTCTCGTCATCTAATTCAAAAACCCAGGCATTAAATGTAGAAGTCACATCCCTCGCCATGACACCAAATTTCCAATTTTTTTTCAATTGATATTGCCAACCAGCATCCAAACCAAATCCCCAAGATTTTGCAAAATCACCAACATTTCTGTATATGACTTTCATTGTTCCGCCAAGACTCATTCCTGAAACTTTAAGTTTTCTTGCATAAGAAGTTAGAAAGGCATAATCGCCAGCTGTGAATGAACTAACATTGTCATAATTTACTCTGCCATTGTTGTCAATCAGTTGAGTTGTATTCGGGATATCATCAACTCCAAATCGAATAGCGGCAATTCCCAATGTGCTAGATTCGTCAATTGAATGAGAAATCCCAAGAAAATCATATTTGGCAATCCCGGCGAAATACTCAGAATGCATGAAGGAAACTTCTAACCATTTATTGCATTGGGTAAGTCCTGCCGGATTCCAGTAAATAGCATTCATATTATCGATACCTGCAACAACGGCATTACCCATTCCAAATGCATCAGCACCTACACCCAATGAAAGAAATTCATTTGAATACTTCGGAGCAATGGTACTTTGAGTGAAAGCCATTAATGGAAAAAGGAATAAAATGACGCGAAGTATATTTTTCATGGGTAAATAATTTAAAACTTTATAACATTCGCATTGCTAAAAAATTGTGTTCTTTGCACAGATAATCCCTTCGAATTGTAAATTTAAGTCAAAAAGAGAAAATAATTATCATAATTTATTTAAAATTGCGTTATGCTAACCATCAAAGAAATCACGGCTCCAATCGAAGTTGAATTGAAACAATTCGAAGGACATTTTCGAGACATCATGCGTTCGGATGTTTCTTTGCTAGATAAGGTTACACATTACATTGTCAAACGAAAAGGAAAGCAAATGCGACCGATGTTCGTTTTCCTTACGGCTAAATTACTTGGGGATGTCAATGTGACAACTTTTGACGCCGCATCTCTTGTTGAGCTTTTGCATACGGCAACTCTGGTCCACGATGATGTCGTGGATGACGCGAACGAACGCCGGGGTTTCTTTTCTGTGAATGCACTCTGGAAAAATAAAATTGCCGTTTTGGTTGGTGATTATATGCTTTCACGTATTTTGCTACTCTCCATTGAAAAAAACAACACGGATTTGCTTGGAGTTGTTGCCAGAGCAGTGCGTGAAATGAGTGAAGGGGAACTTCTTCAAATTGAAAAAGCGCGACAACTGGACATTACTGAAGAGGTATACTTTGATGTCATTCGCAAGAAAACCGCATCTTTGATTTCAACTTGTTGCGAAGCAGGAGCAATTAGTGTAAATGCGTTGGAACATCGGAATCGAATGAAGGAATTTGGGGAAATGGTTGGTATGGCATTTCAGATTAAAGACGATATTTTTGATTATGGTTCTCCAGGGAACATCGGCAAGCCAACTGGTATCGATATCCGAGAACAAAAAATGACGTTACCTTTGATTTACTCATTGAATCATGCAGAAAAGTCTGTGCGCTCAGAATTAATGAATATTGTTAAAAATCACAATTCAAATTCCAAGAAAATAGCTTATGCTGTTGATTTGGTAATTCAAAATGGAGGCATAGAATACGCATTTAAAAAAATGAACGAGTATGCTCAAAAGGCGATTGAGTTAATCGAACCTCTTCCTGACTGTGAAGCCAAAGAATCACTTATCGGATTGGTTTATTACACAATAAACAGAGATAAATAACCTAAAAATGAAACGAAATTTATTTTTTTCGCTAGCGACAATTTTATTCTTCACCTTATTTTCTTGCGGTTCGGGTGATGAAAAGGTTCAAAATGAGATAAAACCAGAAAAGTTAGTTGAAATCAAGAATGGCAAGTACACAGAATGGTATCCTGGAAAGAAACAAATCAAATTTCAGGGAATGATTAAAAAGAGTGGAAAGCGTGATGGTAAATGGGTTTATTACTCTGAAAAGGGAACGGAGCTTTCATTTACGATTTATGAAAATGGAATCAAACAAGGGCATACAGTTGTGAAATATCCGAATGGAGCCATTCGTTATCGGGGTGAATACAAAGACGATAAAATAGTAGGATTGTGGACTACATATGATCCAAAAGGAAAAATTATTTCTGAAAAAGATTACGGCTATCCTACTGAATGAGTAAAATACCTTCACATATCATTGATCAAATTATGCAATCATCTCGAATTGAAGAGGTAATTGGCGACTTTGTTCAATTGAAAAGAGCTGGTTCAAATTTAAAAGGCTTGAGCCCATTTACGGATGAAAAAACGCCCTCGTTTATCGTATCACCTGCCAAGCAAATTTTTAAGTGTTTTTCAACTGGGAAGGGTGGGACAGTTGTTACTTTTTTGATGGAAAAAGAACATTTTTCTTATCCTGAGGCATTACGTTGGTTAGCAAATCGATACAATATTGAAATTCCTGCGGAAACAGCTCCTACAGCAGAAGAAATTGCCGATAAGAATGAACGAGATAGTCTTTTCATAATTAACGAATTTGCCAAGAGTCACTTCATCCATAATTTAATGGAAACAGATGAAGGGAAGGCTGTGGGTCTAACTTATTTCGAGGAGCGTGGCTTTAGAAAGGATATTGTAGAGAAATTTCAGCTGGGCTACTGCTTGAATGTAAATGATGATTTTACGAAAAACGCCCTTGAAAAAGGATACAAGCTCGAATATTTAGAGAAAGTTGGTCTAACTAAATCCAAGGATGATCGCCAATTTGATTTTTTCCGAGGGCGAGTCATGTTTCCCATACAAAGCATTACTGGCCGCGTTTTAGGATTTGGCGGGAGAACACTTTTCACAGACAAGAAAATTGCTAAATACTTCAATTCACCTGAAAGTATCATTTACAACAAAAGTGAAATTCTCTATGGCTTGTTTTTCGCAAAAGGAACCATTGTAAAGTACGAGGAGTGTTTTCTTTGCGAAGGTTACACAGATGTCATTAGCATGCATCAAGCTGGAATTGAAAACGTTGTTTCATCATCTGGCACTTCGTTGACGAAAGAGCAAGTGAAGTTGGTTAAGCGTTATACGCAGAATCTCACAATTCTTTATGATGGTGATGCAGCGGGAATCAAGGCTTCATTTCGAGGAATTGATTTGATTTTAGAAGAGGGGATGAATGTAAAAGTGGTTCTTTTTCCCGATGGTGAAGACCCGGATTCCTTTTCAAAAAAGACAAGTTCAACCGAGCTGGAACAATACATCAAAGACCATCGCCAAGATTTCATAACGTTCAAGGCTTCGATTTTATTAAAAGAGAATGGAAATGATCCTTTAAAAAAGTCAGAACTTATCCGCGACATAGTTCAATCTGTTTCGTTGATTCCTGATCAAATTACACGATCAGTATATGTTCAAGAAATTGCCCGTCAATTTGAAATAAACGAGTCAATTATCAGCAATGAATTAATAAAGATTAGAAAAAATACCATTGCTAGACAAATTCAGGAACCTGAAATGAAAGAGGTTCAAGTTGAAAAACAAGATTTAATTGCCCCAACACAGCTTGAATTTGAAGAGAAAACTGATTATTTGCACGAGGAGGAATTAATTCGCTTACTGTTGCGTTTTGGAACACGAGAAATCAGTGTGGCTAGTGATGACAAACAAGAACAATCTACGAGTATCATAGAATTGATTATCAATGAAGTATTAACGGACGATTTGGATTTTAAACATCCTGTTTACAACCGTATTTTTCAGTTTTTTGTAGATGGAATTAGAGAAAATGTACTTTATTCTTCCTCCTATTTCAAGCGTTTGGAGGATCAAGAAATTGTAACTTTTGTTTCTGATTTAGAAAGTCGTGAAATCGAACTTAGTCATAACTGGATTCATCACCACGGTATTTTTACGAAATCAGAAAGTGATAATTTGTACCCAACAATAATGAACGGAATCTACAACTTTAAATATCACAAGGTTGAAGAACGTCTAAATGAAATAAAGAAATCGTTTAAAACAACAGAATTGTCAGATGAAGATGTTCTTTTAGCACTCTCCGAACAAATGGCCTTGGAAAAAGTGAAAAAAATTCTTTCTGAAAAACTAGGTCGAATCATTCTCAAATAACTATGCTGAGTAATACACTTTTTAATATTGGCCCCTTCAACATTTGCCTTTGGAATATTTTCTTTGTTTTAATCATCTTTTTGATAGCTGCTATTTTAAGACGAATTATTCTGAGGTTGCTAAGGAAATACGCGAAATCAGCAAATATTATCATTGAAGGTCGGAGGGTGACTTGGCTCAAAATGATAAGTCAAAGTGTTTATCTAGTTGCCATATACGTCGCCGTCCTTAGCTTTAAATTCAACAACAAAGACATCACATTTGCTGATTTATTCAAAGTAAGATTGATTGATTTACACAATTTTAAGTTAGATTTTGCTGATTTGTTGGTGATTGTATCTGTGTTTTTTGGAGCAAGAATCTTAGTTAGCTTTTCTACTTTGCTTATTTCAAGACGCTTTCAACGTAGTAAAAACTATGACAAGGCTACAGAGTTCATTTATGTGCAGATTGCCAAGTATTTCATTTATATTTTCTCGATTTTTTTCTGCTTTCAATTATTAAACATAACATCGCTTTTACTCGGAGGCTCTGCAGCAATTTTAGTTGGAATTGGTTTCGGAATTCAAGATGTGTTCAAGGATTTTGTTGCCGGTTTTGTATTGCTATTCGAAGCGAAATTGCGAGTAGGTGATGTCGTTGAAATAACACCTGTTTCAAAAGCTGGTTCGAAGTCGACAGAAACCATTGTTGCTAAAATTCTAAAAATAAATTTACGAACCACTGAAATTCAAACGCGAGAAGGAAACATCTTGATTATTCCAAATACCCGTTTAACGCAAGAACAAGTTGAAAATTGGAGTCATGGTTCTGAACTAACCCGTTTTACGATTAAAGTAACTGTTGAATACGGATCGAACACAGAAATAATTCAGAGTTTATTGAAGCAAGCAGCATTGGCGCATCCGAATGTAAATAAAAATGAACCTGTATTTGTTCGCCTCGCTGATTTTGCTGACAATGGCCTGGATTTAGAGTTAATCTTTTGGGCCGATCAAAGTTGGGACATCAACAATTATAAATCTGAAATTCGTTTTGAAATAGATCGTCTTTTTAGAGAGTATAAAATTAAAATTCCTTACCCACAACGCGTGATGCATGTGATGCACGAAACCAAACCATCAAGCCAACAATAGCTTGTAACGCTGAATCGTATTTTCAATTCCCAAATACAAAGCATCCGAAATAATCGCATGACCAATGGAAACTTCCGCTAAAAAAGGAATTTTGGACTTGAAAAATTTTAAATTTTCCTGATTCAAATCATGTCCTGCATTAATTCCTAATCCCAATTTGTGAGCAACCTCAGCAGCATGGACGTAATCGAAAATCGCTTTTTCTCGATCAGTAGAATAATGCTCGGCGTAAGGCCCAGTGTAAAACTCGATACGGTGAACTCCAATTTTTTTTGCGTATTCAATCATTTCTAGGTCCGGTTCAATGAAAATAGAGGAACGAGCGCCGTGTGAATGAATTTCATTGCAAGTTTCCTTCAAAAAATCAAAATATTCTTTTGTGTTCCAGCCGGCATTCGAGGTTAGAACTCCAGGTGGATCGGGAACTAGAGTCGCTTGTTCGGGTTTTAAATCTGCAATGAGCTTCATGTAACGCTCGTCCGGGTAACCTTCAATGTTAAATTCAGTTTTTACAGCTTCTTTCAAGTCGTAAACATCTTTTGTAGTAATATGACGCTCATCCGGACGTGGATGCACCGTAATTCCATCAGCGCCAAATCGCTCACAATCAATTGCAAATTGCACTACGTCCGGAGCATTTCCTCCTCT
>VGML01000034.1 GCA_016866415.1 Bacteroidota bacterium
ATAACAACTCGTTAATTTCCTGCATATTTATTTCAGATTCCTCCCCGAACAATTCCATTTCTGAAGATCCGTTAGAGAAAATTGCTGCTGCTTTATTTAATTTCAAACCTTTCGTTAGGAAATTTTCTCGTGTTAATTCATAAATTTGGTTCAATCCATCTTCAGAATCTTCAACCCATTCATATCCTAGAAGTTTATTGTATTGAATTGCTCTAAAATTATCTTTTAAAATACGAATACGCGATTTATTGATATCCTTCAACAAATAAAAAACAAAATTCAACAAACATAGTGACGCGTATACTGCTGCAAAAGAATGCTCATACGTTTGGTCTCCAATGAAAATACCTCCCTCACCAAAACCTTGTTCCTTTTGAAAATTTTTGGCGTTGATGACTCCAACTTTTTTCGAATCAAATTCAATAATAAAATAATAGTTAAACGAATTATTAATCGTTTCAAACCACGCATTTTGCATTTCTTCGGTGATGTATTCCTTGTAAACCATGTTATCACGCACATGAGCCGAATTTCGCCACGTTCTAACCATTTCTATATCATCACGTTTTAGACGTATTAAACGGACATCAAATTGTTTGAGAATTAACATTGTTTTTCGTCAATGTGATACAACGGCGCGTTATTAATGTTTTTGAGAATCGTTCGAAGATACTGCGCGATAATCCCCAAACTAAACAATATAATTCCTGTCGAAAAGAGAATACTGACAATCAACGAAGCATAACCTTGAACAGCTATTTTATCAACAAAGTGTCTGTAAACAAAGAAAGAACCGACAATAGAATTCACAAAAGCCAACGTAAATCCAAGATACGTAACAAATTTCAACGGTATGCCTGTAGAATAAATCAGAACCTTTCCAGTCGTATCGAATAATTGACCTAATTTGTACCTACTTTTAGTAATTGGTTTAGGGTTATTTTCAACCTTAACAAACGATATATTACTGGTATACCAGAGTATAAATTCATCTATAAAAACAAAATGTCGATGGTTGTTAACTAGTTGTCTTGCCAATTCTGATTCGATTAACCTGAAACTACTACCCCTTCCTTTTTTGGCGCCTTCCAATCGTGCAACTTGCTTGTAGCAAAATTTCAAAAATTTCCTAAAAATGGATTGACGTTGAAAATATTCACCATAAACAACTAAAGAATCAGAATTTTTCTGTTCGATAATTAACTTTTCAAATTCGGTAGGAAGTACCTCCAAATCATCATCCATTGTCAAAATAAAATCGCCTGAAGCATGCTGAAAACCACAAAGGGTGGCAGCATGTTGGCCAAAATTTTTACTCAATCTAAAAATTTTTATTTGTTGAGAAGAATCAAAATTCTTAATCTCTTTCAGTCTGTTCCAACTATCATCCAGACTAAAATCATCAACATAAATAATTTCAAAATCGATTTTCCCATCCAATGATCGATTAATTTCCTGATGCAATTGAAAGAGGTCTTTGCCAGCATTATAAACTGGAACAACAAGACTATATTTGGATTCTGAAATCATTCTATTAGCTGGTAATCAATAATTAACTTGAATTCGTCAAATTTACGATTAATCCGATTTATCACAGCATAATTTGCTTTTTATGACAAATGACTGTAATTAATGAAACAAAATTTGGTGAAATTGAACAAAAACCAAATCACATAAATGTTCAATTAAAAGCGTTAAATATTCATTGGGATTTTACAAATACAAAAGTGATTGCTATTTTTGTTCTGAAAAATAGTTAGGTCTGTAACTTTTGGTTCGTTCCAATTGTTTTAACTGCAAACTTCACATAGTTGAAAAGACACGAGTACAATATCAGCGTTGAAAGCCATGGTGATTCTTTATATCGCTTTGCTGTCAACTTCCTCAAAAATCAAGAGGAAGCGCAGGATATAGTTCAAGATGTTTTTGAAAAATTGTGGGTTAATAGGGATAAAGTGGAATTTGAAAAGGCAAAATCCTGGTTGTTTACATGTGCTCACAATGCGATGATTAATTTCATCCATAAAAAGGCACGATTCACGAAAATGGCGAACGAGTATCATTCAGAAAAAACTGAAACTTCGTCATTCGGATTTGAATCAAAGCAAGTAATCAATCACATTGTTGGTATTTTACCTCCTCTTCAAAAAACCATTATCCTCCTTCGTGACTTAGAGGGGTATACTTACGAAGAAATAGGTGATATTTTGTCACTTAATTCTTCTCAAGTTAAAGTATACTTATTCCGCGCACGATTGAAAATTAAAAAGCAGTTAAAAGGAAGGAACGAATTAGTATGATTTTCCCTAATAGAGAAAATATTAATCGATGGTTGTTTGATTACACAGAAGGAAATCTTTCTGTAGATCAAGAAACAATGCTGGAAAATTTTATTCTCAACAACCCAGATATTGAGGTCGATTTGGATGCATGGAATGGTTCAAAATTGGTTTCCGAAGATATCAGATTACCCAATAAAGAAAAATTAAAACGAAAAAGAAGAATTGCACCATTCCTTGTATCAAGCACAGTTTTCTTGTTAATAATTTCTTCGGCAATTTTGATGGTAAATCCAAGCTCAGTGGAAAAGGACAAAGTCGTTTCTAACTTCAAGAAAGGAAAACAAGAGGTCAATTCTAAAGACGGGAACACAAAAGTATTTACCAATTCTTCATTTGGAGCAAATCCATCAGATAGCTATATAAATGATTCAAACAATATCGAGGAAGACAAAACCAATAATTTCAAGAATTTATATTTCATTGGAACGCCTTCGAAATCGGTTGTCTCATCAAATAATCATCTTCAAAGTTATAACCATACTGAGAATGATGAAAATTTATTCAATGACTTGACATCGGAACATAACACGTCATATGCCACTATAAACCAAATAAATTCAACTGAAATAAATTCTACATTCAATTCGGGATTTTCTCGATTAAGCTTAAGAAAAGTTGATTTAAAATCCATGAAACTTGATTACTATCAATTGGAAGAAGTTGACGAAACAGAAAATGAAACCGAAAACAAGCAATTCGATATTAATCTAAATCTTGGAAAAGTGAAATTGTTTCAGAAAATAGAAAAGGTTTTGGATAATGATTTGGGTCTAAGTAACATTCCAGATCATACTTATGCGATACCTGAATATTCGAATGTTGATGTACTTTTCAGTAATATTGGAGCCACTTCACAATTTAGATTCCAATCTACTACAACAGGTCGTTGGATAGAAGATTTGGACCAGAGAAAATTTAGCCAGCAAATTACGATGGATGGTTATTCAAGAGGAGCACAATCAGGTTTTGGACTTCAGGCAAACTACGACTATTTTGCAAATGGATCTATTCAAAACTGGAATACATGCCTTTTGTTTTCGCCGAAAATTGCACTTTCAAGGTCCATTTCTTTTGAACCGGCATTGCGTTTTAAATTAGGCAATAAAATCTTAAATGAGGATCGAATTGAAAATCAATCGCTTGTTAATTTCGAAAGTCAAACGACAAATCAATTTAATTTTGATTCAACTATTGCTATTGGTAGTAAATTATGGTACCGCGACCTTGATTTGGGCTTCACAATCAACACACCTTATTTTTATTTGGGTGGTCAAGTTTCGAATGTTTTGCGTCATCAAAATAACATTTATTCGAATTACGAAAATTTGGAAACGCGCGCTCAAAATGTTTACAACGCAATCATTGGTACTCAATATATTTCAAGAAATCAACAAATTCAATTTTCACCATACTGTTTCTTTGAACATATAAATTCAAACAGATTTTTTGCCGGATTCAGTCTAAAACTTTATAAAGTAATGCTTGGTGGATCATACGGAACGGGAAACATTTCCAGTGGCACACTTGGTCTTTCTTTCAAAAACTTCGCATTATTCGCCCAATCATCCTATGGATATGCTCAAGCCATTTCTAAAAACTCATTTACACATCAGTTGACCATTCGATTTAATTCCAATATCGACAAAAAATCAAGACGTTATATAACCTTATAATTATGAAGACCTTAATCGCACTTATTTTATTTGTTATTGTATGCTTTGAAATGAAAGCACAAGACCCGACGTTTACTCAATTCTATTCCAATCCTGTTTATTTGAATCCAGCGCTAGCAGGTTCAAGTGGGTGTCCGCGAATTGGTCTTAATTATCGTAACGAATGGCCTCAATTAACTGGAAATTATATTACTTATTCCGCGGCTTTTGATACGTATGCAAAAAACATTTCGGGTGGAATCGGGATTTTGGCTATGCACGATCAACAAGGTCAGGGAACGATTCAAACGTCCATGCTGGGAGGCGTTTATTCATACAATTTAAAAGTGACGCGTAAGTTTTCATTGATGTTTGGGGCTCGTGCTGCTTATTTTCAGAAATTCTTGGATTGGGATAAATTGACTTTTGGCGATATGATTGACCCAAGAAGAGGTTTCATTTATCAAACTGGTGACGTTCCACGTGGAAATGGTAGAAGAGGATTTTTTGATGCCTCTGCTGGAATAGTTGGATTTGGAAAGAATTTTTATTTCGGGGCAGCTGTGCACCATTTGAACAGACCAGATGAATCTTTGATATTAGGTCAATCTAGACTTCCTATGCGTTTCACTGGGCATGCTGGAGCAGACATTAAAATTGGTAACAAAGGTCGGTATGCTAGTACCACTAGCATTATGCCAAACATCATCTATCAATATCAAAATGGCTTTCAAGAATTAAATATTGGGACTTATTTGAAATATGGGAATTTTACGGTTGGAGCATGGTACAGAAACCGCGATGCATTTATTCTTTGCTTCGGAATTTCAACTGAGCGATTTAAAATTGGATATAGCTACGATTTGACCGTCTCAAAATTAGGAAATGGAGTTTCAGGTGGGTCGCATGAGGTTTCATTAGGAATTAACCTAAAGTGCAAGAAGAAACCGAAAAACTTCAGAAAGATTTCATGTCCTTCTTTCTAATTCTTGATTTTCGAAGAAATCAGTTGATAAACAGGCAATCGCATAAAACTCGGTTCGAAGTAGTTGCTTTTCGAATAAATAAAATATAGCTGTTGCCATTCTGAATTTCGAAAAGATTCATCTTCGCTCTTTTTGCGAATATATTCTTCCTTCAGTTTTGCATCTGAATCCAAAATTTCTTGAATTTTATCAATGAAAACGTAGTTCGAGAAATATTCTTTTTCTTGTAAATACGAGTCAAAAAAATTCCAACTGAAATAAGAATCTTCGGCTTTTGGCTGCAAAACAGAATGAATGAACATCGCTGAATTTTGTTTCGTAGGAATAATGATATCTCCTGCCTTTAATTTGTATTTGAAATTTATAAGCTCGTAATTCATTTCCTTATGCTTGAAATGACCTTCGTATGGTCTATCAGAACTTTTAAAGCTGGTAACAACGAAAGATTGAACGTC
Source organism: Bacteroidota bacterium (assembly GCA_016866415.1). Taxonomy (GTDB): domain Bacteria; phylum Bacteroidota; class Bacteroidia; order Flavobacteriales_D; family Crocinitomicaceae; genus UBA952. The sequence goes on from VGML01000034.1 coordinate 5,436, forward strand.
AATTAAGGAATCTTTTTGGATTTTACGAAATTTAATGTGATTCATTTCTAATCGTCGAATAACCTCTTTTTCTTGACAACCAACGATATAATAATCGGGAATTCGAACTGAATCCGTTGGAATGTATTTATTAAAATATGGAATCATTTTCTGATAGGGCTTTGTTCGATCGTATAAAAGTCGCTTCAATCCTGTGATTTCATTTACAGGAAAACTGTGCTCGTATCCCTTAAAATTAATCGAGTCTCTCTCTTCCGAAAGTTCATAATTAAACCGAAACCACGATTGATCTTGAACCCAATTATTGGCATTTTTCCGACTTTGCTCGATCCGATTCGCGTTGTTTTTCGTCCAGTCTATCAACTCTTCCATAAAGGCCAAAGTGGCTTGAACCCTTTCTGGGAATGGTTTTAACATATGCGTTTCAACCGTAAAACTGATGGAATTGAACAATCCGGCATACCCCATCGCATAGCGCGGAAGATCGTTGAATGCGTATATTCCTTCGTCAGGCGTTTCCCCTTTCAATTCAACATACGGAAAAAGACCCCATTTTTTACTTCTCAAATTTTTGGTCATTTCGGGCAACATAGTGCCATAAACCAAATTTCGAAGACTCGGCGCCATGCGCTCTTTCATCTGAGAAATGTATGTCAAGGTATATTGATAATCAGCGCCATTTGAGACGTGGTTATCCACAAAAACATCAGGTTCCAACGCGCGGAAAATGTTGCAAAAAGTAAACGCATTTTCAGAATCCATTTTGATGAAATCTCGATTTAGATCCAAGTTTCGGGCATTTCCACGAAAACCATATTCATCTGGACCGTTTTGATTTGCCCTGCTGGTCGAAGATCGATTTATCATCCCACCAACATTATATGCAGGAATAAAAGCAATTACTGGTAAATTATCAACTTTCTTCCCATTAGCAATCCATTTGTCGAGCCAAATTAAACACGCATTTATTCCATCAGGTTCACCTGGATGAATGGCGTTATTTATCAAAATTGTTGTTTCATTTCTTGCCTTTTCGAATGTTCTCAACGAATCTTGGGATCCATTGACAATACATACATAAATTGGCAATCCATAATCAGAAGAACCCAATGCGTATAATTCAACTTCCGAATGGTTCTTCGAAACGCTCTTCAAATGATCAATCAATTCTGAATATGTCGGAGTTCTATTTCCCGTCCATTTTGATTGGGAAAACGAATAATTGATCAGACTAACAAAGCAAAAAATAGAGAAAAGTACTTTCATTTTGTAAAAATAGAATAATTCGTAAATAGAAAACCTTCTATCAAATTCAATCCTTAATTTGGTTTAACGTAACTTTGCAGCATGCGAATTGATATTTTAACTGTTTTACCTCAATTATTGGAAAGTCCATTTTCTGCATCCATTATGCAACGGGCGCAGGACAAGAAACACGTTGAAATTCAAGTTCATAACATTCGTGACTATTCCACAAATAAGCACAAAAACGTAGATGATTACCAATATGGTGGTGGCGCAGGAATGGTAATGAGCATTGAACCAATTGCATTGTTGATTGAAAAATTAAAAGCCGAACGCGTGTATGATGAAATCATTTATATGACTCCGGATGGCAAAATTTTAGAACAACAAGATTGTAATCAATTGTCTTTGCTGGAAAATGTAATGATACTTTGTGGACATTACAAAGGCGTCGATGAACGAATTCGAGAAAATTACATTACCAAAGAAATTTCCATTGGTTCTTACGTTCTGTCAGGTGGAGAGCTTGCTGCAGCTGTGTTAGTTGACGCTGTTGTTCGTCTAATTCCTGGTGTATTAAATGATGAAACTTCAGCATTAACGGATAGTTTTCAAGACAATTTACTTTCACCACCAGTTTACACGCGTCCACCTGAATTCAATGGATGGAAAGTACCTGAGGTTCTTTTATCAGGAAACACCAAGGAAATCGAAAAATGGCGCGAAGAAAAAGCGTTAGAACGAACGAAAACTAGAAGACCGGATTTACTGAAAGATTAGTTTTTTGAATGATTATTCAATTGATTGCCTCGGCTAAAAAGATTATCTTTGCAAAAAAATTTTTTATGATTCAATTATCGGAACGTTTGTTAGCAATGGAGGAATCCGCGACAATCGCTATGGCAAAAAAGAGCCGTGAACTGAAAGCACAAGGTCTGGATGTAATTTCACTTTCATTGGGGGAACCAGATTTCTTTACACCACAATTTATCAAAGATGCTGCAGTCGAAGCATTGGAGCAAAATTATACAATGTATACGCCTGTTCCAGGATATGACGATTTGCGCGAAAGTATCTCTTTGAAGTTCAAACGCGACAATGGATTGGATTATACAAAAGATCAAATTGTTGTTTCCACTGGAGCCAAGCAATCCATTGCAAATGTTGTATTAAGTTTGATCAATCCTGGAGATGAAGTGATTATTCCTGCTCCATATTGGGTTTCATATGTTGAAATCGTAAAAGTGGCTGAAGGAATTCCTGTAATTATTGATGCTGGGATAGAAAAAGATTTTAAAATTTCAGGAGCCGATTTAGAGGCTGCAATTACGCCTAAAACGAAAATGCTTATTTTCTCAACTCCTTGCAATCCAACAGGATCTGTTTACACGAAAGAAGAATTAAAAGATTTAACCAATGTTTTAGTTAAACACCCTCAAGTAATTGCACTAAGTGATGAAATTTACGAACACATCAATTTCATCGGCAAACACGAAAGTTTAGCTCAATTTCCTGAAGTATACAATCAGGTAGTTACAGTTAATGGAGTTTCAAAAGCTTGGGCAATGACCGGATGGAGACTTGGATACATTGGAGCGCCTAAAGAAATCGCTTCGGCTTGCGATAAAGTTCAAGGGCAATTTACTTCCGCAACATGTTCAATTGCTCAACGAGCGACAATCGCTGCAATGAAAGCTGATCCAAGTGTTTTAAATGATATGATTGAGGCATTTAAACGACGAAGACAATTGGTATTAGATGCACTTGCAACAATGCCAGGTATAAAATCCAATCAACCCGGAGGTGCATTTTATGTGTTTCCTGACTGTACGTCATTTTTTGGAAAATCAGTAAATGGCAGAGTTATCAATAACTCAGATGACCTTTGCATGTATTTACTGGAAGAAGGATTGGTAGCCTTGGTTGGAGGTGAGGCCTTTGGTGCACCGAATTGTTTCCGAATTTCTTATGCGGCTTCGGAAGAAACACTTACCAAAGCGATGAATCGAATTAAAGACGCACTCGCAAAATTAGTTTAAGTGAACTACAAAGAACTTTTCGAAAAATTCAATGGCCTAAGAATTCTCGTAATAGGGGATGTCATGATGGATGCTTATGTTTTAGGAAAAGTAACGCGTATCAGTCCGGAAGCACCGGTTCCAATCATCTCCTTAGAAAACGAGGAAGAACGAATTGGCGGAGCCGGAAATGTGGCACTGAATTTAGTTTCGCTTGGGGCAAAACCGATTATTGCAACAGTAATTGGTAACGATTCAAATGGAGAAAAACTATCGAAGTTACTTAAGTCGAATGGGATTTCGGTAGAAGGAGTAATTTTCAGTGACAATCGAAAAACGACTGTTAAAACGAGAGTTATCTCCAATAAACAACAACTCTTACGAATCGACTCCGAAGATACTTTTCCAATTTCAGTTTCCGAAGAAGATCAATTAATAAACAAGATTAGCAAACTTATCGAAACAGGATTGGATGCGATTATTTTTGAGGATTACAACAAAGGAGTTCTAACCGAAAATTTAATTTTGAAGGTAATTCATATAGCTCAAAAAAAGAACATTCCAACAGCTGTTGACCCCAAGAAAGAAAACTTTTTCGCTTACCGAAATGTTACTCTATTTAAACCTAATTTGAAGGAATTAAAAGAAGGAATGAATGTGAATTTTAACATTTCAAGTAATAAATCGGATTTTGAATTAGCTGTCATTTCTCTTGAAGTTAAGTTAAACAATGAAATTTCATTCATTACACTTTCAGAACACGGCGTTTTCATTAAAAATTCAACAAATAAACATTACGCCAAGGCGCATTTACGAAATATCGCCGATGTTTCTGGAGCTGGAGATACAGTTATCGCTGTTGCAACACTTTGCTTAGCTTCAAAACTTGACATTGAACAAATTGCAGAAATTTCAAACATTGCAGGAGGATTAGTTTGTGAAAAATCGGGCGTCATAAGTATTGATAAACAAGAATTACTTCAAGAAGTAGAAGAACTTTTAGGATAAATGTTGGAAAAAATCGTTAAGCCATACAACACAGATCGCTCGAAGAAAGAGGAAGTTGCAGAGATGTTCAATAACATTGCTGTGAAGTACGATTTTTTAAATCATTTTCTTTCTTTAGGAATAGACCACATTTGGCGTTACAAAGCAATTAATGAATTAAAGGAAATCAAACCAAAGCGAATTCTTGATCTTGCAACTGGAACAGGAGATTTCGCAATTGCGGCGTTACGATTGAAACCCGAGCAAATCATCGGTATGGATATTTCTGCAGGAATGCTGGAAGTCGGAAAAACGAAAATGCTCAAGAAAAAATACAATCACATTATCGATATGCGATTGGGCGATTCGGAAAATCTACCTTTTGAGGACAATTATTTTGATGCGTTGACCGTTGGATTCGGCGTTCGAAACTATGAAAATTTAGAAAAAGGATTGAGTGAAATGCTACGCGTTGTTAGACCAGGAGGTAAATTGGTAATTCTTGAATTTTCAAAACCGAAGAAATTCCCAATAAAGCAAGCATTTACTTTTTATTCAAAATATTTCATTCCATTTTTCGGAAAACGTATTTCCAAAGATGAAAAAGCATATGCCTATTTACCTGAGAGTGTAGCTGCTTTCCCAGAAGGAAAAGCATTTGAAGATCTTTTGAAAAAACTAAATTACCAGGTTGTAAAATCAAAACTTGTATCAGGCGGGATCGCGACCATCTACACAGGAACGAAATAAAGGTGCAACATTGACTGTATTTTATCGTTAATTAGTAAATGAAAACCAAATTTTTAATCGTTCAAATTCTTCTTGTTTTCGGCTGTTTTGGTCAGAAATATAGACAGGAACGGTATAAGAATTTTGATAAGCGTTTGTTTCATTTCGGATTTATGCTCGGTGTAAATTCCTCAGATTTTACGGTTTACCAAAAAAATGATGCCTATCAAACCTATGGACTCGTTTCTTTGAATAACGACAGTCAACCTGGAGGGCAATTAGGAATCCTAGCGACGATGAAGTTGGGAACACCTATTTTGCGATTGCGCTTCATACCTACCCTATCCTTTCAAGAACGTGTTTTGAATTATAAAAGCCTTGATAGTGTAAATTTTAAGGATGGGATAGGCGAAGAACGCGTCAACTCTACCAGTTTGGATTTTCCATTAATGTTGCAATTTCGGACAAAACGATATAATAATTTTACGGCCTATGCCTTAATCGGTGGACAATATTCCATTGATCTTCAATCGCAAGAAAAAGCTTCTCAGAGCTACATTGATCCCTTTATAAAAATCAAAAAAAATGATTTTCAAGGTCAAATCGGCGGAGGAGTTGAGTTTTTCGCGCCCTATTTCAAATTTGGGTTAGAACTCAAATATTCACATGGATTTAAAAGTAGTTTCATTCAAGATTGGACTCCTGTTTCAAATCCTATCAATCAACTTTACAACAAAGGTTGGTGGTTTTCAATCATTTTTGAAGGTTAGCGGATGGCTTTGATTTCAAAATAAATCATCAATTCAAGAAAAAAGAGTTTAAGATTTAGTTACTTGTTTTGAAATTACATTAATTTTATTCCTTAATTACTTTATTTAAATGATATGAACTCATTCGTTTTTTAAATTTTTGTCTAAAACCATAATATATAAAATGACGCTTATCTTTGAATCAAGTAAAATAAAAAAGTTTGTTGTTACATCATAATAAAATCTAATTAATAAATCATGAAAAAAATAAGGAAATTAATCGCTGCCACTTCTTTATTGTTGTTGTTTGTAGGTTGTACAAGTTACGAACCGAAGGTGTATGGACCCGTTGATTTTGAAATCACGCTTGAAGGACCATTTTTTAAAGATGGAATGACAGATGGAATGACAACTGTTCGTTTTAAACCTGAAGATTTTGATATTTCTCGAGAAGAAATTTTCAGTTTGAAGGTTAATGAAATTACTCTTCAAACTGAGAGTAAAGATGGTTTAGGGATTTTTGAAAACTTAGTTTTCTCAATTATGACCGATGATACAGAAACGAAAGAAGTTGCTTCTACAAAAGTGAAAGGTAAACCAAAAAAGCTCACAATTAAAGGGTTACAAGAAGCTGAAATTGAAGGTTTTAAAAACACAAAAGAATTCTACTTAGAAGTGACAGGAATTACAAAAGCGGATTTTGAAGACAATTTAAAATTAAAAGGTACAATTAAAATGGATTTAATGGTTCCTGAAAAATAAGCCTAATGGCATAAACTTTGTTAAATCAATTATATCACAATCAAAATAAATTAATTATGAAAAAATCGAATAAATTTCTTGCTTGGACAATTGCGTTTGTTGCATTTGTAATTAGCTCTGCTTTTACTGTTTCAGTTATAAAAGATGATGAAGGAGATAAACTTATCGGTGTATGGGAACCTAGTCATGGAAAAGCCAAAGTTAAAATCACTAAAGTTGGCAGTAAATATTATGGCAAAATCGTTTGGCTTAAATTTCCAACTTATGATAATGGATCGAAAAAAGTTGATAAAAACAACCCAGATCCAAAAATGCACGAAACACCTTTATTAGGTTATAAAATCCTAAAAGATTTTGAATATGTTGGAAAAAAAACATGGGAAAACGGTACTATTTATGATCCTGAAAATGGAAGTACCTACAACTGTATAATCAAGTTAAAGGATAATAGTACAATCGAAGTTAGAGGTTACATTGGTGTTTCTGCCATTGGTAGAACTGATACTTGGAAGAGATTAGGAAAAGAATAATTAGGTAATTTCCTTTACTGTTAAAAAAAAGAGGCTGTCAGATTTTGTCAGCCTCTTTTCGTTTCTTTCATAATTACATTAAGGGCTTACTAAGTTTATGCTCACTTGAAAGTATGGCGCGCTTGTAACACTATTTTCCATAACAAATGGTCTATCGCTGCCAAATCCACGATAAAAATTCCCACTATCAACATTGAAGCCATAGTTAATAATATATCCTGCTTGTAGCCCAACCCAAATGAAATCACTCAAAGCTCTCTGAAAATCTAGACGTGTTCTTATTTCAGATCTGCGCAATTCAATTTTACTATTATCATAACCTTCATTCATTCCTACCGCATCGTTTGTTGGAAACAATTGATCTTTGTTTGATAAATGATAACTTGAACCAACTATCTCAAATCCAGAAAGTAACAATGTTCGTTTATTAAACGCGTATCTAAAATGCCCTCTTGCTGGTAATAAAGCTTCAATTCCCCATTTTTCATTTTTAGAAGTATAATTGTAAAGTATAACAGGAAGAAAACTCTTTCCACCTGCGCGATAAGTTTGAGTTGCTCCAATACCAAATTGATACCTATCATTGAACTTCCAACCATAAACTCCCACCCATGTCAGTTTAGTAAACGACAATGACTGCATATTTTTTGCCGAATAATCCCCGCTGTAATCGCCCTGAGCAAATGCTAGAATAAAATTCTTCTCGTTTAATGGCTTGAAAATAGTTGTGTTCAATTGAAGAGCATTTAAACCTCTGCCAGAAGCTGTTAACAAAGGATTGTATAGTGAATCATTATCAAATGAGTAATTCGACTCTACATAACTCCCACCGACATTTATCAATATTTTGTTGTTTGACAGTACGGGAATATTGGCATTTAGAGCTAGACCGTTGTAATTATTTACTTTCCCCTCCTGAGCCGGAATTGATCCAATTGAACTCGAATTAATGGTGTGACCCAATGCAAAATCATATCCAATCGAGACAAGCTTTGCTGGACTCAATCCAACCACTTTTGGTGTACAGTAACGCTTCACATTTTCACCTGTTGAATACTTCTCGTATTGACTATAGTCTTCCTCTTCATCAACTTGCGCAAAAAACTGAAATGGTAAACAAACCACCATAACACAGAACACCCAAAAATATTTCTTTTTCATAATATTTATTTTAGTGAGTAAAGTTACTCCTTGAAACGGTTTTTACAAATTTTTAGACAGTTAACTTTTACATTTTTTTCAAGTTTACTCATGAAACAAACAAAACTGTTTTTAAACTCCAATCCGCATTTAATATTGGATTAATTTTACAACCTATGCAAGAAGTAAGTTTTCAATGTTCTCCTGAGGAAGCCAAAGACGAAAATGTTCTGAAGGATTTTATAATAGAGAAATTAAAGCTTTCAACTGAAGTAAAAATAGATTTTCGATGGAAAAAACGAAGCATTGATGCTCGAAAAAAAGCGATTAAGATTAATTGTGTATTTGAGGTTGAAATAAACGGGGCGCTTCAGAAAAACAAAATCGAATTTGAAATTAAATCAGTTCAAGATTCAGAACCCGTTCATATCATTGGTGCAGGGCCTGCTGGACTTTTCGCCGCTTTAAGAGCCTTGGAATTAAATTTGAAACCAATTATTTTTGAACGCGGAAAAGACGTTCGTAGCCGTCGACGAGATTTGGCAATATTAAACAAGGAAGGAATTCTAAATCCGGAGTCCAACTATTGCTTTGGTGAGGGTGGTGCCGGAACTTATTCTGATGGAAAACTTTACACGCGCTCAAAAAAACGTGGAGACGTTGAAAAAGTGTTGAAACTACTCGTATATTTTGGAGCAAAAAATGATATTCTTGTTGATGCGCATCCACATGTCGGAACTAATAAGCTTCCTCAAATAATAACGGCAATT
>VGML01000035.1 GCA_016866415.1 Bacteroidota bacterium
TTAAAACTATAGATATTTCGGACTTGGATTCTGGGATATACAACATAATTCTAATGGATAAAAATAAGAACCATAGGAGAATTATGAAGTTTTCAAAACAGTAATCCGATAATCTGCAATTCAGAAATTATTCTAGAGAATATACCGCTTTGGTTGTTTGGGTTTTTGTAATGAGAAAAGAATAAACTCACACTTATTTCATTTTAAAAAAGTATATTATTACGGAATAAAATCCAAATAAATATGTATATTTTTGGAATATAATCCAAATATACATATAAAATTACTTCTTTGGAAGTAAAAATTCATGTAAGTTGTTTGGAGTTATCACGTCAAAAGATGAATTCGGATAAGCATTTTGGAAGGTTTTTGTTAAACGAACCGTTTTTTTTGTGTTCCATTTGAATTCGTACGCATGCAGTTGCCCGCCATATTCTTCAATTAAGTCAATTTCTTGTTGGTTAACGGTTCGCCAGAAAAACGAATTTTTATTCAGTAAATGATACGAGTTAAATTTCAATCGTTCGGAGACCAAAAAGTTTTCCCAAAGAAAGCCAACATCACTGCGTAAGGCAATTGGATTGAAATTATTTATAATCGCATTTCGAATTCCATTGTCATAAAAATAAATCTTACGGCTACTTTTTAGCTCATTTCGCAGATTTCTGCTAAAAGACGGTAATCTGAAAATCACAAATGCTTGCTCCAAGAGATTCACGTATTTCTCAACGGTCTTGGGATCCATCGAACAGATTTCTGCCAATTCATTAAAAGAAACTTGTGAACCGATTTGATGAGCCAACGCTTGCAGCAAACGAACCAATTTATCCGATTTGTGCAAACGCTCCCAAAGCAATACATCTTTATACAAATAACTGTGACAAATCAACTTCAAGCGCTCTTCTTCTTCTCCTGGATTCGAAACAACCTCGGGATAATAGCCATAAACCAAGCGATGCTCAAGTAAACGGTTTTCCGTTAACATCCCGTGATGTTCAACCAATTCTTGATAGGAAAGTGGAAATAAGTTGTACTCCCATTTTCTTCCTGTAAGTGGCTCGTTAACGTGGTTCGCCAAATCAAACGAAGAGCTACCTGTTGCGATAACTTGAATTTCAGGTAAATTATCTGTTATCAGTTTTAATTTCAGTCCTATGTTTTCAATACGCTGAGCTTCATCGATGATAAATATTTTATTTTTACCCAATAAAGCTTTAAAACTCGTGGAACTCACCTCAGACAACCTCTGCTGAACATCAATTTCATCGGCATTCATCCAAAGTATTTCATCAGTGTCGAATGCGAGATTTTTCAGTAGCGTCGTTTTTCCAACCTGTCTCGGACCAAGCACGATAATGGCTTTTTGTTTAAACATCTTTTGATGCAAACGATCAACTAAAATTCTTGAAATCATACATCAAAAGTATGTTTTTATGGAAAATATTCCAAATATATATATATTTTATTGGAATTTAATCCAAATATCTATTAAAATAAGAAATCAGAACTTTATATTTTGCTCAATGCAATAAGCAATTTTTTATTCTTTTGCTTAATTGAACTTGAACAATTAAACTGAAAAAACCTGTGTAAACTATTTTTTAAGTAGCGAGAAACATAATCAACTGAAATGATGACATGTTGTGTTTTAGATTCAAAATATTACTATACCTGACTTAAATTTCCTGGATAGTTCCAAAAATAAAAAAGCATTTTACTTTAGGTAGTATGTTACTGTTTCAGATTCTCCGTAACCAACAATCAACTTACCTCTGAATAAACGAAAACCAAAATTGTTTCCAGAGCTGGGACTCATACCTAATAGATCAGCAGAATTACCGTAAGTATCGATAATTACATTTATAAAATAAAATACCGCATTATTTTTATTTGTGACCGTGATTCCATATGTGCCATATGACGAAATAAATCCATATTTTATGTTCATACCTCTTTCATTATCATAAAATACTTTGCCTTCCATGTATGATATAACATCACTTTGACTTTCAAAATAGACTGATTGTGCTTTCGCAAAACTAAATGTCAGAAACATCGTAGCTAAAATCAATAAATTTTTCATTTTGTTCCTTTTTAAAATTCTGTTCTTTAGATAAACTTAAACAATTAAGGTTTTATTTTACTTTCTGGGTAATATATTTGCTTTTCATTACCCCACATTAGGTATAAATAATCCCCATTAATATCATATAACATCGTTTGGTTTGAGGAGTATCCACATCCGTCTTTAGCTAATTGCAGTTTGATTTTATTACCTGATATTTCATAGGAATAAGCAACGAAACATTTCATTATATTTCCCCATTGTACGGCTCCTCCAAAATTCGAAGCGACTCCACTTTCATAAAGTGGTTCAAAATTTAATGCCACAGAAATATTACCTTCTGTTAAAATCCAAGTATAATTAGAAACAATATTTTTTAAATTTTGTAGTTTCATTTTTTCTGCAGCTTCTCGAATTTGCTGTTCCGTGCGCCATTTAATGTTTACTGCCGAATTTAATAGCTCTTCAATTAACTTGGTTTGAGGTAGACTAGCAGGTATATTATTCTTTTTCAATAGGTTTAGTTTAGTTATTACTTCATCATAATTTGCTGCGCTGATTGAACCTTTTAAATAAGATAGTTCTTGATCAAGTTTCTTCAATGTAATATTTTCACCATTCTCAAATTCATAATAAAAATCATTTTTCACAATACATTCACCATCTGCACTAAATCCTTTGGAAATATATATTGTTTTGACTATTTTGCCTTCAATGTAAAAGGAAATCTCATCTGTAATTTCATTCTCGATCATCGAATTAAAAGAAAATACAAGTTTTGAAGCCCGATAAGCTTTCGTCATTCCATCAAATGAACCAAGATTGAGCGAAATGAAATAAAAATTGATTGGGAGAAAATCACTGAGATTTCCAAAGTGTTTGAAATTGACCCTATGGAACTCATTTCTTTCGACGACAACCTCATCTTCAATAATTGTACACAATCCGGAAAATTTGTGAATAGTCAGGCACATTTCAATATACCAGAGAAATTAATTGAACAATACGAATCACGCATTGAATCTTTGGAAAAAGAATTAGATTTCCTCCGCGAAATGATGCGAAAAACCAACTAAATCAATCCATCCTCACCTCAAACGGCAAGCGCATCTGAATTCCACGCATCCGTTCAATCTTTTTAATAGAAGCATAATAATCCATTAATTCTTGTGGTATTTTTTGAGATTTGATGCTTACCGATTCGTCCTCTTCTTGTTCATCAATAATTTCTAAAATATCTGCCAGTTTATCTTCTTTTTTCAGCGGATAATACAAGACTTTTGGATTTTTCAAATCTGCTTCGCTAGCTGCAAAAGCGATCGCGTCGTTTAATCCTCCCAATTGGTCAACCAAACCAATTTTCAAAGCATCACGTCCTGTCCAAACACGTCCACGCGCAATGAGGTTTACTTGTTCTTTGGTCATTTTACGTCCATCGGAAACGCGCTGTAAAAACTGATCATAGATTTGATCTACTTCTTCCTGCGTAATTGCCAATTCCATAGGTGTTAATTTGCGATTCGTTGATAAAACCGCATGTTGATTCGTACTCACGCGATCAAAGGAAATCCCTAATTTATTTTCGAGCATTTTTCCTGTGTATGGAATCATTCCAAAAACACCGATTGAACCTGTAATTGTTGTTGGCTCAGCGAAAATCTTGTATGCCGGTGATGCAATGTAATAACCTCCTGAAGCAGCCACATCTCCCATGGAAACCACAACTTTTTTCACTTTGTTCGTTAAATTAACCTCTCGCCAAATTTCTTCGCTGGCAAGTGCACTTCCACCTGGACTGTTGATTCTGAAAACAACCACTTTTATTGATTTTTTATTTCGCACTTTCTTGAAAAGCTTACAAATCTCTGCGGAAGTTAAGCCGTCACCTTCTGTTGCTACCTCACCTTCAGCTAAAATCACAGCCACACCCGGATTTTCAGACTTTGTTAAAAGTTGATCTTCGAAGAATGATTTCTTTGCGTATTTTTCGAAGTTTTGAAATTCCAAATCTTCTTCAGAATCAACGCCCACTTTTTTCATTAAAAGTGACATTACTTCATCGCGGTATTTGACTCCATCAAGTAATTTAAATTCTACAGCATCCTCCGCACGTTTAATTTTCATCGAATCTGCGGTTGAATTCAACTCTTCTGCATCAATTTTACGATCTGCAGCAATGTCGTTTCGCATGTCTTCCCACATTGAATTCATGTAACGTTCAACTTGCACACGACTGGAATCGCTCATATTTGTTCGAAAGAATGGCTCAACAGCGCTCTTAAAGTCGTTGTTTTTACCACGAATAATTTCCACTTCCACATCCAATTTATCCAACATGCCTTTGAAAAACATTAACTCTCCCCCAAGACCAGTCATTTGGAAAGCTGATGTTGGAAATCCATACGATTCTTTGGCAGCCGAACTGATGTAATACTCTTTTTGAGAAACGTATTCACCTGAATTGTATGCTACTGCGAATTTCCCACTTTTCTCGAAATCATTGATTGCAGATCGAATTTCCCGCGCCGTTGCCATGCCACAAGATACTTCGCCGATATCGATAAATAATCCTTTTATACGATCGTCTTTTTTAGCTTTATCAAGTGCGAAAAGAATATCGGGTAATCCAGGGTTCTCAGTCATTTCAAAACTTGTCGGATCAAATTCAGATTTTCCTTTTTCCAAAATGGTTCCATTTAACTTCAAATGCAAGATTGTTTTATCTTTCAATGCCATTGGTTCTGGACCGAATTCGCTGAAGGAGCCAATAATTCCACCTAATACAAGGAAGAAGAAAATCATTCCCACCAATCCGGCAATGAAAACAGCTAAAAAGCTTGGCCAAAATAATTTACCGAATGATATTTTGTTGCCACTTGTGTTGTTTTGCTCTGTCATAACATTATTTTTATTTCTTTTATTTTACTTTTTTCCGAAGCAAAAAAAGTAACAAAAAATGCTTTTCTTTCATTAGGCGTTTCCTTCGGAACACTCGATTTTATCGCTGCGTGCTTTTGTTCTTAAGCTCAAGCGAAGCTTTCGCGAACCGCAACTTCGCTCAAATCTTCGTTAACGCTTTATGAAAGTTTCAATTCTAATTTAAATTTAATCTAAACTCACCAAATTATAATAAATTACCAATTTTTAATCCTTTGTTGACTATGTTCAAACGCAAAGAAAAACGTATTTGTTCTCCGTATTTTTTGTAAAAATCAGCTCCCATATTTGCGCTGCGAACCAATGGAAAATAGACTCCTAGAGCACTTGAGAAACGAATACCGATACCGGTATTCCAAGCTGTTTGTACCGATGTCCCATTATAAAACGCACTAACATCACCAAATACGCCAAAAAGATTTGGTTTTATTGGTAATTGAACATACGCGTTGGCTGCTGTCATCCAAAAACTCGTAGTCCCGAAACTTGATGTGCTGTGAAATCCGCCGAAATTATCCGCACGTTGTTGATTCCAGAATCCAGAAGTGGCATTTCGCGCGAAATCATAATCTTCCAAAAATAAATCTTGGTAGCCACGTGCTCCGCTAAGGGACATTTGATAAGCTGAATTTCCCACGCCATTTGCACTTTCATAAATGAAATTCGTTCCAAAGAACGCTCGCAACTCAATCCAACGATCCATTTTATTTTTCATGTAACGATATTTATAGCTTGTGGAAGTCGAAAATCGCCCCAACTGCTCTTGATTATCTTCACTTTGCATGTAATCTAATCTTAAGCGCATAATGAATTTTTGATCTGGTAAATTCACATTATAATCATATTGAGTAAATGCACCACGCTGATTGAAATCAAAAGATGGAAAACGGTCTTTTCTATAAATCGCCTGAACCAATAAATTATGTGAAGTTGCTTTCGCACGTCCTCGGTTTCCTAATTTGGCATTCCAATAGGGACTAACAGCCAATAAAAATCCATCTTGATTTTCGCCATTTCCAAAATTCTTCACAGAAACCCCAAATTTTGAAAGTTTGATGCCATTAACAGGAAGGAAAGAATAGCTCAATTCGGCAATTCCTGCCACATTCTTTCGACCAAAGGAAAACTGCGGAGCAACTAGGTATTGAAACTGTTTAAACGGCACACCGAAATTATGAACCGCAACACCCATCATCAATTTATCATAACTATTGCCACTAATCGTTGGTAGCCAAAATAAATTGGTCTTTCCTGATTCGTGATCACCAATTAAAAATTCAGTTTTTAAAGGCTCAATTTTGTTAAACAATTTGTTTGCCGTCCAAAAATTATTGCCTCTATTAACCTCTGGAATGTCTTTACTATTGTCAATTGCGATAGAGGTAAAATCAGTTCCATTCAATAAAACCGTTCCTTTTTTGGAAGGTTCTGACCATTTTGTTTGAATAACTGAATCGCCTTTTAATGCATTCACTTCAATTGGACCTTGCACTTGACCGACATTCTTAACGATAACAGTGGTCGTATTTGTTAACTTGTCTTTTTTAACTTTTTTAATCTTGTAATCAATGTGTCGAGTAGTTTGAATGAGGTCTCCAAAAAGCCATGATAAATTCTTTCCGGTTGTCGTTTCAATTGACTTTTTCATGTCTTCTGGTTGCGGATGCTTGAATTTCCATTCTTCAAAGTAATTGCTCATTGCTTTATTGAAAAGTTCCTCTCCCAGATAATCTTTTAGGTAAAAGAAAACAAGTCCAGTTTTTTGATACATGGTAACACCATAATTCGCCGAGGTAAAATCAGCCGAATGTGTTTCTATTGGTTGGTCCTCTCCAATTACGGATAAAAAGCGAGAACTGATATCACCCATGTCGTGGTGACTTAAATCATTGAAGTGAAAACGACCTTGCAAAATCATATCCGACATATTTTTGTTCTTCGGGTATTTTGTTGTCATGTAACGCATTTCATTCAACGTATTCATTCCTTCATCCATCCAACCATGAACGCGCTCGTTCGAGCCAAGAATACCATAAAACCAGTTATGACCTACTTCGTGAACAATTACAATTTCTAATTCTTCCTTTGTACTGGAATTACCAATTACGGTCACATTCGGATATTCCATTCCGCCACCTGCACTTATTGTTCCGTCAACTGCTGTAACTTGATTGTATGGATAATCGCCATTCCAAAGTGAATAGTAATAAGTTCCATCATTTATATATTCGATCGCATGTTGCCAATGAATCGTGTTGTGAGGAACGAACATCGCCCAAGAAGTTACTTTCCGTTTTGAGTGAGGCAATTCCACTTCTCCTTTTAATACACCATATCGTTTATCTGCAAACCAAGCAAAATCATGCACTTTTGATTGCTTGTATTGGATGGTTTTCCATTCTTTAGACGATTCAGGAAATTCCGTTTTTCCATTACGACCTTGCGGTTTCATCAAAAAATCCGTAATTTGATTCTCAGTTTCTTTCGCTTTATTATTTAAAAAATCAATCTCTGAGGCAGTCTGCAAATCACCCGTGGCTCCTACTACATAATTTGATGGTAGCGTAATTTGAACATCAAAGGAACCAAATTCCGAATAAAACTCACCCTGATTCAAATAGGGCATTGCGTTCCAACCATTTTTATCATAAACTGCAGGTTTCGGGTACCACTGCGTAATTTGATACGATTGTCCGATATGACCTAAACGAGAAATTTCACCGGAAGGAATTTTTACTTTGAATGGAGTTGAAATTCGAATACGTTCACCACTTTTAAGACTTTTGGGCAACATTAAAATACAAATATCTTGATGCTCGAATCTATTCGACCACTTTACAGGCTGACCGTCAACTTTGAAATCAAGTGAATCAATCCAACCTAAATCCTTTTGATCTCCAAAACGAAGAATTTGCTTACCCTCTGCATATTGTTGTTTTGCTAAGGCAGAATTTCCATTGCGATAGGCATTCGGCCACAGATGGATATAAATGTGTTCCAAACTATTTGGGGAATTGTTAATGTATTCAAACTCCTCATATCCTGAAAGCATATGGTTTACGTCATCCAATTTAACCTGAATTTTATAATTCACCTCTTGCTGCCAATAGCTTTGGGTGAACGAATTGAAAGCGGTAAAAAGAAAAATTGTTGTTAAAAGAAAAAATTTCATTTGATACTAATTTAGAATAATGAATTTACAAATTTAAATTATGTTTTGGCAATTGGAGTGTTTATTTGTTAATCGGTCAATAATGAATTCGAAACAAAATAGGAGTTAATTAAACGGAAAAAGGCCGTAAAAAACGACCTTTCTCATTTCATATTTAAAATCTTATTGTACCAGAATTCTTTCAATTAGGATTTTTCCGTCAATTGAAACATTTAATAAATAAAATCCTTTTTCCAAGGTACTATTTGAGATGTTAATTGTATCTCCACTAAAGTGATAAACTCGAATTACTTTTCCGTTCAAATCAGTTAATTTGATCTCTGTACTGGTTACTTGTTGATTAAAATTAATCGTAAATGAGCCTGAATTTGGATTAGGACTGACAACAACATTCACGTCATATGCTGACTCAATTCCTAAAACACCATCAACACCGTCACAATTTTCATCAATTCCGTTGCCTGTCGCATCCGTTGCGTTTGGATTGATTTGACCATTTGTATCATCGCAATCTTGGTTGTTCGTGCTGAAACCTGGACCCGGAATTTCACAAAAACTCAATCCGGTGGAACCAGTTCCAAAGCCATCATTGTCAGCATCCGTGTAATACGTAATGAAAGTTAATCCTTCATCAAAGCTTCCATCACAATCGTTATCAACTCCATCGCAAACTTCTGTTGCTCCGGGATAAATTTGATCGTTGGTATCGTCACAGTCACCTCCTGTAGTAATTGTATTTTGTGGTTGCGAACAAGATTCTACTCCAGTTGCTTCATCGCCAAAACCATCGCCATCTGCATCCACGTAATACATTGCGAATACGAGTCCGTCATCTGCAATTCCATCACAATCATTGTCAATTCCGTCACACACTTCAGTTGCATTTGGATTGATTAAAGGATTTGCATCATCACAATCACCTCCAACGGTAACATAACCAGCTCCTGGATTTTGACATAATTGTTGAGCTGATAAATCGGAACCAAAACCATCGGAATCAACATCCGCATAATAAGTTACAGGACCGGTAACTTGGGTGTTATTATCATCGCAATCTCCGGCATCTAACACATATCCAACTGGGGAAGAACAACCGATAAATGTCTGAGTTGAATTTCCAATTTGGTCTCCGTCATTATCGAAATACCATACTGTCAATGGGTTAATTAAGTTATTCGCATCATCACAATCCGAATTATCTAAAACAAAGTTTTGCGGAACAGAACAAGCCAATGAATCAACTAGTGGATTCCCGTATCCATCACCATCGCCATCAGCATAATAAAGTTGAGGAGTAAGATTCATTATATTTCCGTATAGCGATACATCGTCCATTCTCCAAGTTGTGGTGGTTCCTAACATTTCTGTGATGTAAAAACGAAAAGTTACTTGATCTAAATTGTTATGATTTACCAAGAAAACTGTATCATCTAAATAAGCATTATTCACATTTATTCCTGTTCCAAAATCGATATCAGCTGCAAAATTATCTACACTAGAACGCAAGTGCCAAACAGGTGATCCAGCAGACCCGCTTGGTCTGTATTTAAACGCGACTCTATCCAAATTTAATTTCTTACAGTTATCTGCAGTTACGGAAAATTCATTATATTGTGCTAAATTAACTGTATTAAGTCCATTCCATCCCGAACGATTAAATACTCCTCCACCCGCTGCACAATTAGTTCCAACACCATTAAACGATGAGAAAGTTGCACCCTGCGGTTGTGTAGTTACTGAGTTATCTTGTGTTACGCAATCTGTTGTACCGGTGAAAGTATACATACCGAGATTTAAGGGTAAAAGAGGTGCGTCAACTCCGTTACAATCTTCATCTATACCATTGATTGGAATATCTGTTGCTTCCGGATTAATAGCTGAATTAGTATCATCACAATCCGTGTTGTTTAAAACATAACCAGATGGTTGAGTGCAAGCAACAATGGAGTCATTTATGTTTCCATAAGTATCCCCATCAACATCAGCATAATAAGTTGTAAAAGTTAATCCGTTATCAATAAAACCATCACAATTATTGTCGATTCCGTCACAGGTCTCTTGTGCATTAGGATTGATTTGATTGTTTGAATCATCACAATCACCGCCCTGTAAAATATAATTAGAACCCGGAGATAACACTGACTGCACAGATGAAGCGCCACCAAAACCATCTTGATCATTATCCAAGTACCATGTTAACAAAGCGAATCCTTCATCTGTAAGTCCATCACAGTCATTGTCGATGTTATCGGCTATTTCAGTTACATTTGGATTGATTTGATTGTTTGAATCATCACAATCAGTTGCATTTGAAACATATCCAGTTGGTTGACCACAATTTGAAATTGAAATCGATGCATTACCAAAGCCATCTTGATCGCTATCCTGATACCAAGTTGAAAGTGTATTTACACCTAGGTTATTATCATCACAGTCAGTTGAATTCAATACATAACCTTGGGGCTGAATACATGAAGTCTGAGTGGAATTTAAATTACCAAACCCGTCCCCATCTAAATCAGCGTACCAAACAGAATTCGGGTTGATAGATGCATTATTATCGTCACAATCATTGTTATTCGCTACGTAACCTGCTGGTTGACAACAAGATTGTAAAATTGGAGAAGTAGCTCCAAAACCATCGGCATCCGCATCAGGATACCAAGTAAGTATTTGCTGACATGCTGGAGTAACAGATTCCCAGGTTGAGCCTACTCGAATTTCATCAATTTGAAGATTTCCAGTTCCAGATGTGTTGGAACCAGCTTGCCTCAAAAAAATAGAGGCGAAATTGGCAAAAGAAAAAGTTCCTGCTGAATTTGTAACTGACGCAGTTGGCTCAGTTGCACCCGCTATTGGATTAATAAATAGTGACGCTTGAATCGGAGAAGTTGTCGCATCTAGTTTAACAACTACCAAAACAGTAGTTCCTACGGGATATTCATTTGAATATGTAGGAGTAGGAGTAGGAGTTCCTCCCGTTGTATTTTGAATACCTAAAGAAAATGTATTTGGAGTTACTCCAGCCTTTACAAATACTCTCGGTGCAAAAACAGTAACTGTAGCACCTGCAGTTCCACCAAAACCAGTAAAGTACTCTCCAGCCGTTGATAATCCAGTAGTATTTGAAACCTTGAGTAAAAAAGAATAATAACCAATACCCGTAATTCCTGTTAATGCTTTATTTACATCCTCAGTGTTACCAGCAGTAAAAGTTGTTCGATTACCTGCCGCTGGATCAAAGCCTTGCAAATACAGACTGTTTTGGCAATCAGAAAGTGTAGTCAGGGCTTGAAATTGACCTGCTATCCCACTATGCGTCGACCATCCATTTGCATTCAATGCTCCTGAAAAATTAAATGACTCTAAGGTTTGGGCTAATGAAAAATACCCCATCGATACAATTAAAATAAAGGAAATAAGTGTTCGCATTTTGATTTTTTTTTCAAAAGTAAACAATCATAATGATTTAGGTGTAAATTGAAAATCAAAAAAGGCGACCGAAGCCGCCTTTGTTTATAACTTATTTAGGGATGTTAATTATGCTTGTGGAGCTTCTGGTTGTCGCTCAGGTTTTGGCAGAAGAACTTTTCTTGAAAGTTTCCATTTCTTTGTTTTTGGATCTTTTCCAACAACTTTAAAATCAAGAACATCACCTTCCTTAACAACATCTTCCATTTTTGCAACTTTATCCCAGTTGAATTCTGAAATATGAATCAAGCCATCAGTTCCAGGTAAAATTTCAACGAAACAACCAAAATCTTTTACGGATTTAACTTTTCCTGTATATGTTGCACCTTCTTCAACTGTTGGAGGAAATGCAATCAAACGAATTTTGCGAATTGCTTCATTCATGTCATCACCATTGTTAGATAGTATTTGCACTCTACCCTCTCCATTTGGAAGTTCTTCAATGGTGATCGTTGTCTTAGTTTCTTTTTGCATTGCCTGAATAATTTTACCACCAGGTCCGATAATCGCACCAATCATCTCATTCGGAACGTTAAACGCTTCAATTCTTGGAGTTTGCGGTTTCAAAGATGGTCTTGGCGCAGGCATTGTTTCATTGATTTTACCCAAAATGTGTAAACGACCAGCTTTTGCTTGTTCTAATGCTTGAATTAAAACTTCGTATGGTAAGCCATCTACTTTGATGTCCATCTGACAAGCCGTAATTCCTTTTGCTGTTCCTGTAACTTTAAAGTCCATATCACCTAAATGATCTTCGTCACCTAAAATATCAGAAAGAATTGCAAATTTACCTTCGTCAGCTACTAATCCCATCGCGATTCCAGAAACTGGTGCTTTGATTTGAACTCCACCGTCCATCAATGCTAATGTTCCAGCGCAAACCGTTGCCATAGAAGACGAACCATTTGATTCTAAAATATCAGAAACGATACGAATGGTATAAGGATTATCATCAGGAAGTATATTTTTCAAAGCTCTCAACGCTAAATTTCCGTGACCTATTTCTCTTCTAGACGTTCCACGAAGCGGTTTTGCTTCTCCCGTTGAGAACGGTGGGAAGTTATAATGCAACAAGAATTTTTCAGTTCCCGCAAATGTTGCTCCGTCAATCAATTGCTCGTCCATTTTACCACCTAGTGTAAGTGTTGTTAAGGATTGAGTTTCACCTCTTGTAAATACGGCTGAACCATGTACCATTGGCAAATAATCAACTTCTGCCCAAATTGGTCTAATTTCATCGAAGTTACGTCCATCTAAGCGCTTGCGATCATTCAACATTACCCATCGAACTGCTTTTTTCTTAACTTCTGAAAAATAGGGAGAAATAAATTTTCCAACTTCTGCCAATTCTTCCTCAGAAAATGCAGCTTTAACTTCTGCTTTGATTTCGTCAAACAATTCGGTTCTCTTCGCTTTATTTGCTAATCCCATGCGAGCAACATCCTTACATTTATCCATCGCAAGTTCGTAAACCTTCGCTTTAACCTCTTCGTTGTGTGTCTCATGCGAATATTCTCTCTTAGGATTCGCTGTTGGAATTTCAGCTGCTAAGTCCAATTGGAATTGACATTGTTCTTTAATTGCGGCATGAGCAATTTTGAATACTTCAACCAATTCAGCTTCGGAAATTTCTTGCATTTCACCTTCTAACATGTTGATGTCTTTCATCGTTCCGGCAATAACCACATCGATATCTGACAATGCCATTTCAGCCATTGTTGGGTTGATGATATACTGGCCGTCTACACGCCCAACTCTTACTTCAGACATTGGACCATTAAATGGAATATTTGACACCGCAATTGCTGATGAAGCTGCTAATCCACAAAGTGCATCTGGATTGTTTACTCCGTCATAAGACATTAATTGAATCATTACCTGAACTTCTGCGTGATAATCATCTGGGAATAATGGACGTAAAGCACGATCCACCAAACGCATCACCAAAATCTCAGTTTCGGATGGACGCGCCTCTCTTCTGAAAAATCCACCTGGGAATCTTCCGGCTGCCGCATACTTCTCACGGTAATCAACTGTTAACGGTAAAAAATCCACACCTTCTTTCGCATCAGGTGCCGCAACTACTGTTGCCAATAACATAGTGTCGCCCATGCGCACCACTACAGACCCATCAGCCTGTTTTGCCAATTTTCCGGTTTCGACGCTTATCTCCTTGCCGCCGGTAATCAGTGACTTTCTTAAACCTATATTCATTTTTATTTATTTACTTACTTAATTCGAAATGAGATTGGGTTTCCCCCTTCGAAGGGGGCAGAGAAGGATGATTTGAATTCAATGTAATTATCCAACTCTCAACCAAATTTACCACTCTTTCAAATTTTCATTTCATTTATATTAATATCAAGCATATGCTTTATTGTCACCTCATTCACTCTCTCTTCAAGGGGAGAAGCAAAATTTTTCGTAGATACGAAATAGGTTTCAATACAATTCAAACAAAAAAAAGACATCCGACCAAAGCCGAATGTCCCCTCTCAATAAAATAATTTCGTTTCTTAGCGAATGAATTAACGACGTAATCCTAACTCTTTCACTAATGCACGATATTTTTCAATGTCTTTACCTTTTAAATAATCTAAAAGACTACGACGCTTACCAACAAGCAACTGAAGTGCTCTTTGCGTACCATAATCTTTACGATTTTTCTTTAAATGCTCTGTCAAAT
>VGML01000036.1 GCA_016866415.1 Bacteroidota bacterium
GGGCGCTGTTATTACATTAATTGTTGGCCAAAATGATTTAGGAGAACCGATTCCTTTACTCGATTTTGTTGGTATGACGATGGACGAAGCGAAATATGTCATGGATACGATTGGTATTACTTCATTTACATTCGTTTGTCCTGAATGTGCCACACGTGAAGACTCTTTGGCCTCGAGAATTTTTAGTCAAACACCTGAATACATTGAAGGAACAACCGCTTATAAATCGACTCATTTTACTTTTTCGTTGAAACTAAATGCAGAGTCTCCTATTGAATTCCCATAAGATGAGATCGTTTTTGTATTGCTTAATTTTTCTAAGTTCCTACACATTTTCTCAAACCCTGGAAACTGGACCTTTAATGAGAAATTATGGAATTAAAGGAAATGTTTCTTTAAAGTCAACTAATTCAATTGATAGTTCCTTTGTATTTTCAACAGATACGATTTCGCTGCCCTTTTTTGATGATTTCTCAACCAATAAATTTCAAAGTTACTCCGCCGATTTCACTACACCAGGAGTGTCGAGTCAGTTGTATTATCAAATTATAGACCCTATTACATTGGCTCCTTTTCCATCGGGAACGGTCTTTTCAAATCAACCAACTTTTAAACGCACTGTAGACTTAATTAACAACACGTTTTCGGATACTACATTTAACCCTATTTCTATAAAACTTGGTGATTTTTTAAGTTATCCAATTCAATATCAAACCGTTGATGTTTATCCGCCTTACTATATTTACGATACGGTGGGAATTGCTGACATTTCAGATACGATTTGGTTAGAAAACCCAACATATTTGCAAGATTCTGCTCGGATATTTTTTGCTTCCATCAACGATCCATCAAAATTATGGATTGATTCTTTTGCTTATCACAACTACCGTTTTGGATTAAACCCAAGGTCATTGGGAGTGGTGACGTTCGATGGTTTAGATGAAAATGGCTATCCGTATTTGATTAATTCTGCTCAAACGAACTATGCCGATAGATTGACATCGAAACCAATTGATATGAGCGCTCTTGATGCCTCAGACTCGGCCTATTTCAGTTTTTTATATCAACCTGAAGGTCTTGGTGATATTCCGGAACAAGGAGATTCTTTAGTGCTAGAATTTTACGCAAAAGATTTGGATCAATGGTTCAGGGTTTGGAGTATCAATGGAGATAATGTTCATCCATTTCGCGCAGCACATGTAAATATTTCCGATACCAAATATTTCAAAAAGGGCTTTCAATTTCGGTTCAGAAATTATGGTTCACTAGCAGGCGGACTAGATCATTTTCACATCGATTATGTTCATTTGCGTACCTTATCTGCGTTCAATGACACGCTTTTCAAAGACTTTGCATTCGTTTACCCTTTGAACTCATTACTAGACACTTACACATCCGTTCCATGGGATCATTACAAGGAAAGCACCACGAATAAAATGTCTGACTCAGTGCTTATTAAACTGCACAATGGGAGTCCAAATTCCGAAAACTATCAAAATGGTCAAATCAATGTTTCCCATAATGGTTCTTTTGAAGGCAACTTCATTTTACAAGGATTCAATTTAGCCGAGTCAAACATAAATTACAGTCCAAGAACTACACATACCTCATTCTATGACTGTTCAAATGGATACGAATATGACCGAAGTAAAACTGGAGATCAGCAAACTTTTGAGGTTAAAGCAAATGCTTCGGCACAATTTCCTAATTTCAACGTGAATGATTCGACCATCTTCTATCAAGAATTTTTTAATTTCTACAGTTATGATGATGGTTCAGCAGAGGCTGCATTTGGGCCAACGGGTACACAAGCAAGACTTGCAATTGAATTCAATGCTTATCAACCAGATTCACTGATTGGAATAAACATGCATTTTGTACCATCTGTAACAAACGTTTCTAATAAGCTTTTCTTGATTACTGTCTGGGATGACAACAACGGAGTACCTGGAACTATTTTATATGAAGATGATCCATTTTTTCCAAATAGTCCAATTTACGGAGATGAGACGAATCAATTCCATACGTATTACTTTTCTGGGAACATAAAAGTTCCAGTAGGAGAAAAATTTCACGTTGGTTGGAGGCAATTAGATCCTGAAAGACTGAATTTAGGATTAGATAGAAACATCGATCGTTCTGAAACCATTCGATTTAGTGTCGACGGAGGCTTTAACTGGCTAACTAGTCCATTTCCGGGTTCTGCCATGATCCGCCCTGTTTTCTCCACAGCGTTGGATCCAATTTTATCTGCAAACTCAATTGAAACTGATAAAAAAGTCATTTTATTTCCCAATCCAACATCACAAATACTAAACATAGGAGGAATTGTAGATTTGGAAGGGGTTGAAATTGAATTATACGATGCATTTGGTCGATTCATTTTGAAATCAACTAATACACAAATCGATTTGTCTGAATACCAAAGTGGAATCTATTTCGTTCGTATTCCATCAATTTCAGATAAAACCTATAAGGTAATCAAACAATGATTGAAGATTTGGAATTCGATTCCGAGCAGGAAGAAGAATTATTTGAACACCACCGATTTAAGGCTGACCCAGGCCAAGAAATGGTTCGAATTGATAAATTTTTGATTGATCGATTAGCCAATACCTCACGAAACAAAGTTCAAATAGCGGCTAAAAACGGAAACATTCATGTCAACGGAAAAAAAGTAAAACAAAATTACCGTGTCAAACCAGGAGACGAAGTTGCCATCGTTTTGCCATATCCTATTCGAGAATTAAAATTAATTCCACAGAATATTCCAATCGATATCATCTATGAAGACGAACAATGCTTGGTTGTAAACAAGCCTGCAAATATGGTGGTTCACCCCGGTTACGGAAACTACACAGGCACGCTTGTCAATGCTTTGGTTTATCATATTGACAATCTTCCGAATCCACCAAAAGATTATTATGGTCGACCAGGGTTAGTTCATCGAATTGATAAACACACAACTGGATTGTTAGTTATAGCAAAAACGGAATTGGCATTAACCGATCTTGCATCACAATTTTTTGAGCGGACAACAGAACGAATATATTACGCGCTCGTTTGGGGTGATTTGGAACAGGATGGAACAATTGTCGGGAACATTGCAAGATCGATTAAAAATCGTAAGGTTATGGCCGTATATCCAGATGGAGACCAAGGCAAGCATGCCTTAACGCACTATCGAGTTTTAGAAAGATTTGGGCCTGTTACTCTTGTTGAATGCAAGTTGGAAACAGGTAGAACACATCAAATTCGAGTTCATTTTCAGTCAATTGGACACCCCTTATTCAATGATTTAGAATATGGTGGGAACAAACTTTTAAAAGGACCTTCAAGTTCGAGTTATACTAAATTTATACAAAACTGCTTCGAATTGTTGCCGGGGCAAGCATTACACGCCAAAACAATTGGCTTTAAACACCCGACTAACAAGACCTTCATGAAATTTGAGAGCGAACTACCCTCTCAATTCGCTAACCTTTTGACTCAGTGGCGAAAATATTCGGTTAATTAACAAATTTTATTTATTTTTGCTTGCCTTAGATTAAACTGTTTAAATTAATAAATCACATGAAACAAATTTTAATAGTACTTTTTTCGCTGTTTTTCGTTGGAATTAGTTTTTCTCAACAAGGTAAACAGGACCCAAAATACATACGCGAAGCGAACAAAGCTTATGACGCAAAAAACTATTTTGATGCCATAACAAAATGTCAAGATGCTTTTAAAAAATTAGGTACTAAAGGGTCTATTAAAGATAAAGGCAATATGGCTTTCAAGGTGGCAGAAAGTTACCGAAATCTTGAAAAATATGATAAAGCAAATGAATGGTATGGTGTGTGTGTTGAGTTGAAATATTTTAACGAAAAACCTGAAATTTACTTCTTGAAAGGAGAAATGCAGCGGATGTTGAAAGATTTTGATGGGGCGATGAAAAGTTACAAAGAATTTAAGAAAATTGCACCAAATCAAAAAACGCAAGAAGTTGAAACCGCTATGGCAGCTTGTGACAAATACAAGGATTTCGACTCCAACGAACCAAAAATGGTAGTGAAGTGTGAGACAAAAATAAACACGAAGAACTTTGACATGGCGCCTGCCTTTTATGATAAAAAGGGGAAAGTAATTTATTTCGGTTCAAGTCGAGAAGAGAGCTTTGGTTCAGGTAGAGATCCTATTACAGGTGAAAAATACATGGATATTTTTGTTGCGACTTTTGACGAAACCGGAAATCCAACTGGAGTTAAATCAATTGATAATGATGGAATTATTAATACGAATGAAAACGAAGGAACAGTATGTTTTGATTCAAAGAAAAAAACAATGTTTTTTACGCGTTGTCCGAACGCAGAAAAAGCAAATTTAGGTTGTGATATTTGGAGAGCGGATGTAAATGGAGAAAGTTTTGAAAACGTTGAGAAAATGACTTTAAAAACTGATAGTACAATATCTGTTGGTCACCCATGTATTACCGAAGATGGAATGATGCTGATTTTTGCTTCGGACATGAAAGAAAGCGGTGGCACAAAAAGTCTTGGAGGAATGGATTTATGGTATATCGGATACGACAAGAAAAACAAAGCTTGGGAAAAAGTACCAAAAAACATGGGTCCTGATTTCAACACTAGTGGTAATGAACTCTTTCCATCTATTGGTCCAAAAGGGCAACTTTATTTCGCAAGTAATGGCTGGCCTGGAATCGGGGGTATGGATATTTTTGAAGCAGAACGAGTTGCTCCAACTGAAAATAAATGGAAAAATGTAGTGAACAAAGGTTATCCATTTAACTCGCCCGGTAACGATTATGCGATGTGCGACTTTGATGGGAAATCAGGATTTTTTACTTCCGAAAGAAAAGCTGGAAGCACAATAGAATATGCCCCGGATATTTGGAGCTTTTCAACTCCACCAGATTTATTTGACTTACGCGTTGTAGTTTATGAGATTGGAAAAAAGAATGCTAGAATTAAAGATGCTCAAGTTGATGTAACTTGTGCTACATGCAAGGACATGAAGTGGGGCGGAAAAACTAATGACAAAGGTCAAACCGAGAAATGGGCTGATAAAGGCAAAGGAGTTCGTTACATTACTGTAGATAATGATTATCAAATCATGGCCGCAAAACAAGGTTACTATGAAAATAAGAAAGGGGCAAAAATTACTACTAAAGGTCTTGATCAAAGTCAGAGTTTTATTGTTGAAATTCCATTAATCCCAATTGGCGAGATACGAACCCCAGAGGTTCGTTATTTCCTTGATCGATGGGATTTCATTAATGACGCCACATGTATGTCTAATGATTCTCTTAAGTTTTTATCTGACCTTTTAACAGATAATCCAAACGTAACTATTGATTTATTTTCTCATACAGATGCTCGGGACACAGAACTTCATAACAAAGTATTATCTGAGAACAGAGCAAAAGCTGTTTACAAATATCTAGTTGAACAAAAGGGAATTGACCCTAGAAGAATTAGACCAGAAGGAAAAGGAGAATCAGACCCTGCAATGTGGAAAGATGAAACAGGTAAAGAGGTTAAATTAACCGAAGATTATATTAATCAATTCAAAACTACTGATAAAGCAAAATTTGAACAACTACATCAGATAAACAGACGCACAACTGCGAAAGTTACGAGTGTTGACTTCGATCCAGCAACAACGAATATAATTCCTGATCCGAATTGGACTAAATTTACCACTCCTCTACCGAGATAATCTTTTAAAGCGTTCAAATTGAACGCTTTTTTTTGTAAATTCATTATAAATCGAATTATAGTGAATGAACATTACTTACATTTTATTTGGCAGAAAAAACGGTTGCCTTTTCATCAAATTAAAACCACAAAAGATGAATCGGTAGACATTCTTTATGTTGGGGATTATAACGCATTGGAAAGTGGACCTGACTTCTCAATGGCAAAAGTTCGAATAGACGGATTGGTTTGGGTTGGATCAATAGAATTTCATGTGAAATCATCAGACTGGTATAAACATAAACATCATTTGGATAAAGCTTATAATAATGTTATACTTCATGTCGTTCATACCCATGATAGGGATGTAACAGTTGAAGGAAGAATTCTGCCCGTGATTGAACTTAAACAACATGTTGATTCAACTCATTATTTACAATTCTCAAAACTAAATCTAAATGACAATTCGGATTTTCCATGTAAAAAAATGCTTCAAGAAAATATAGATGAGCTAGAAAAAATGAAAAATCAAGCCATTCAAAATAGACTTTTCGTAAAAACGAATGAAAAACATATCAATACCCAAATAATCGATCAAGCTATCTTTTTAAGACATGCAGCGAATGCATTTGGAACTTCCGTTAATCAGCAACCATTTGAACAACTCATTAATTCCTATTCATTGGATGAACTTAAACAATTCGATGCAACAAATAAGCGCGCTGTCCTTTCTCAATTTTTATGGAAGCGAAAAGGTGTGATTTCAGAGCCAAATAAACGACTAAATCAGTTTATTAATTTTATAAATACATTTGATTTTGAATTTCATTTTTGGGAACTTCCTGCATCTATGATTTTCATGCACTTCGAACAACAATTTAAAAAAGCACAAATCAAAAGTCCTTTCCTTTTGAATAATTTTTTGATCAATTGTGTCGCACCATTTGTTTTTTGGAAAGGAAATAATGGAGACGATCCGCAATTGATAAAGAAAGCCATCCAAATTTTGACAATAATTCCAAAAGAAACGAATTATATTACCAGAAAATGGAAAGAAATCGGAGTACATCCTAAAAACGCTTATGATTCGCAAGCTCTTTTAGAAATTTATAAGCAATTTTGTACAAGGAAAGAATGTTTAAATTGCATGGTAGGTAAAAAAATAACAGGGACATGAAACGATTATTTCAAAAGGTAATCTTTTTCTTCGAAATGCAATCATACGGTGTCTGCGAATGGTGGGCTCGCAAACTCGGTATAAACTCGACAAAAGTTAGGTTGGGCTTCATCTATTTCTCCTTTATCGCATTGGGATCACCTGTTCTTTTATACCTCATTATGGCTTGGATATTAGAGCATAAACATTATTTTCAACTTAAAGCAAAACGCAAACGCTCGATTTGGGAACTATGACACATTGGAAAATCTTTAAACGTTTTTACATAGTTGCATTTGTCCTTCTTGCTATTTTCCTCGTTGGAATTAGTGGTTTTATGTTCATTGAAAATTGGAATTTTTTTGATTCCTTTTACATGACCGTTATTACAATTACCACTGTTGGTTTTGGAGAGACACACCCGCTTAGCGAAGCGGGGAGAATATTCACTGCTCTTTTAATTTTAGGTACTTTTGGTACATTTGCTTATCTTATTTCTACGATAACCTCCTTAATCGCCTCAGGTGAACTTGGGCGGGAAATTAAAAAGTATAAATTAATCGATCAAATCAATCTTATGGAAAATCATATCATCGTTTGTGGAATGGGGCGGGTAGGAATTCAAGTGGCACAAGATTTAAAATATGCCGAATTTCAAGTACTTATTATTGAAGAGAAAACGCAAGGCAAAGAAGATTTATTAGAGCAATTTCCTCATATCCCGGGAGATGCAACACGCGATGAAATCTTAAATCAAGCAAATATTGAAAAAGCACATACGCTCGTCGCTTGTCTTCCAAATGATGCTGACAACTTGTTTATCGTCCTTACTGCTAAATCAATTAATCCAAAACTTCAAATAATTTCACGCGCTTCTCAACGTTCATCAGTTACTAAAATTAAAATGGCCGGAGCACATCACGTAATTATGCCAGATTCAATTGGTGGAACGCACATGGCCTCAATAGTTTCAGCTCCTGAAGTGATAGAATTTCTTGATCAAATAAGGCTTGAGAGGCAGCACGGAGCTAATATAGAAGGGATCTCATTTGAACAATTACCGGAAAAATATAAAGGTAAAACGATTGGTGAGCTGGAAATTAAAAGGCAGACAGGTGCCACGATTGTCGGTTTTAAAACAAAAGATGGTTCTTACATTATAAACCCTGAAGAATCAACAAGAATTGAAGAACATTCCTCCCTTTTCGTGCTTGGAAATGCCCAGCAAATTAAAAATGTTAACACTATTTTTGAATTAATCTAACTCAAAATGAGAATTTTAGTAACGGGAAGTAATGGGCTTTTAGGACAAAAGATTGTTCGACAACTAAAAAAACGAAAAATTGAGTTTTTGGCAACATCTAAAGGAAAAAATAGAAATCTGGATTGTGAAGATTTAAAGTATGTCTCCATGGACATTTGTTCAGAAGAGGAAATTGCTCAAGTATTTAACTCTTTTCTCCCCACTCATGTTGTCCATACCGCTGCAATGACAAATGTTGATGCATGCGAATTGAATCCCGAAGATTGTTATGAAACAAATGTACTCGCATCAAAAAAGTTATTTAACGAAGCAAAAAAAATTGGTGCTCATTTTCAACTGCTCTCCACAGATTTCATTTTTGATGGAGAAAAAGGGAATTACAAGGAAGATGATAAGCCAAATCCACTCAGTATATATGCTAAGTCAAAAGTAGACGCAGAACAATTTTTAATAACAGATTCATATTCAAACTTTTCGATAGTTCGAACAATTATTGTTTACGGAATTGGAAATAATTTATCTCGTACCAATATCGTTTGTTGGGCAAAGGACGCACTTTCCAAAGGTCAAGAAATGAAAATCATTGATGATCAATTCCGCGCTCCAACTTGGGCAGATGATTTAGCATGGGCGTGTATTCGTATTTGCGAACTTAATAAAAAGGGAGTATATCATATTTCTGGGCCTGAAACGATGTCTATTTTTAACGTTGTCGAGCGTGTTGCAAGGCATTTTGGTTTATCAACAGAAACATTGGTTAGAACGGATAGCAGCACTTTGAATCAACCTGCAAAGAGACCGACAAAAACTGGATTTAATTTAACAAAAGCCAGAAATGAATTGGGTTACAATCCTAAAACGCTCGAAGAAACACTTGATTTTATATAAGAAAGAGCTTGTGTTTTATTTTGAAAAAGTTATCTTTATCCTTCTAATCACAAAAAATTACTTAAAAAATGGCTAAAAGTCCTTGGCGTAAAAAACCTATTTCTGCATTCGAAGCGGACATGAAAAAAAATGATTTAAATCGAATTTTAGGTCGTTGGGGATTGACCTCACTTGGAATTGGAGCAATCATTGGTGGTGGAATTTTTACATTAACTGGAATTGCGGCGCACGACCATGCTGGACCTGCTCTTGCTCTAGCTTTTGTGATTGCTGGTGTTGGCTGTTTATTCGCGTCTCTTTGTTATGCGGAATTTTCTGCTGTTCTACCAGTTGAAGGTTCTGCTTATGCCTATTCTTACGGAACAGTTGGTGAAATTTTTGCTTGGATTATCGGTTGGAATTTGATTTTGGAATACATGATGGGGGCAACAACCGTGGCTGTAAGTTGGAGTGGATACTTTGGAAAGTTATTGGACCTCATTCATGTGCATCTCCCAATCTGGCTGATGATGGATTATTCAACAGCAAAGGCAACAGTTTCTGATGCACTTGGTGTATCACAAATACAAGATTATCTATTATCCGTTCAACCTAAAATGGATTTCAAATTATTAAGTCAAGCCCTTGTCGAAAAGAAATCCGCTTTGAAAGCTTTACATTTTCAAAATAGTAAAGAAGTAATTGAACATATTCAGTCACAACTGCCGGATATGACAACAATTAAAAATGGATTAAAAAGTTCCAAAGAAGCTTATGCTTTGATGAAAGATGCGAAGAGCCCAACGACGCTTATTGATATTGCCAATGGATCAAACGCGGCAGAATTGAAAAAACACTATTCTGATATTTCTCTTTCCGGTTTTGCTATTAACTTACCTGCATTTTTAATTACGTGGGTTGTGACTTCAATTCTTGTAAAAGGAATAAAGGAGGCGGCTAAAACGAATAACATCATTGTAATTGTTAAAGTATTAGTTGTGCTTTTTGTTATTATTGCGGGTGCTTTTTATGTCAATACCGCAAATTGGACACCATTCATTCCAAACGAATATGTCGATTATAAAGGAACTTCACATTTTGGAATTAGTGGGGTTTTGACTGCCGCAACAATCGTATTCTTTGCATATATTGGTTTTGACGCCGTTTCTACCCAAGCGGGAGAAGCAAAAAATCCGAAAAAAGATGTACCGTTTGCGATAATTGCATCATTGATTATTTGTACCGTTCTTTATATTCTTGTTTCCTTGGTCTTGACGGGAATGGTTAAATACAGCGAATTGGATATGCGTGCCCCTGTTGCTTCAGCCTTCTCTGGTGTTGGATTAACTTGGGCTGTTTATATCATTGTAATCGCTGCCACAGCTGGATTAATTTCAGTAATGTTAGTAATGATGTTAGGTCAAACGCGTATTTTCTTAGGAATGGCCAAAGATGGTCTTTTGCCAAAAAATATGTTTGGATACATTCACCCAAAATTCAAAACGCCTTCTCGAAGCACCATATTAGTTGGAGCGATAATTTCTATCGTAGCCGCAGTTACACCTATTAATAGCGTCTCTGAAATGTGTTCAATGGGGACCTTGTTAGCGTTTGCTATGATTTCAATAGCAGTTGTTGTATTGAGAGTAAAGCAACCTCAGCTCGAACGACCATTTAAAACACCTCTTCTATTTATTGTTGGGCCTGCAGGTGCAGCATTCAATATCTCATTAATGTACTTCGTTCGGCCGGAAACATGGGTAGCGTTTTTGTGTTGGTCTTCATTAGGGATTATCGTTTACTTTTTATACTCTCGTAATCATAGCCACCTGAATAATATTGAACTTGCTGAAACACCTCGTGGTCACGACGCAATTGTACATGCATCAGAAGACAATACAAAGGAAGATTAATTATCTGTTTCGGTCACAATGAGCGAAAACTTCAAACGATCTCTTGGTTTAGTTGATGCGACGAGCCTTGTAGCTGGCTCCATGATTGGTTCTGGGATTTTCATCGTAACATCTATTATGATGCGCGATATCGGTTCTGCGGGCTGGCTAATTGTTTTATGGTTGTTAACGGGGCTAATTACAGTCTTTGCTGCTCTAAGTTATGGTGAATTAGCAGGTATGATGCCTGGAGCCGGAGGACAATATGTTTACATCCAGCGGGCTTATGGGAAGATGGCTTCGTTTCTTTATGGTTGGACGGTTTTCGCTGTTATTCAAACGGGAGTGATTGCTGCTGTTGCGGTCGCTTTTGCAAAATACGCAGGTGTTTTTTTTCCAGGGCTGAACAATGTCTTATGGGAAGTCTCTTCTACTTTTAAAATAACGTTTGGGCAAGTAATCGCCATAGGTAGTATTATTGTTTTAACTAAACTTAATGCAGGAGGAGTAGAAAATGGCAAGTGGCTTCAGGTGATTTTTACAGGAGCAAAAGTAATAGCCTTATTTTCATTAATCGTTCTTGGATTAGCAATTGGGGTAAACTCGGGCAGACTTGCAGAGAACTTTCAAGACATGTGGGTTGCCAAGAAAACCATTATCAATGATGACAAGTCAATTACAACTGTTGCTTTAACTGGTTTTGCTTTGTTGGGCGCATTGGGTGCAACAATAATCAATTCCTTGTTTTCGTCTGACGCATGGAATAACGTGACATTCATTGCTGGAGAAATTAAAAATCCACAAAAAAATATTCCACGAAGTTTATTCTTGGGAACGTTGATTGTTACGATTATTTATATTTTGGCGAATCTCGCTTATTTAGCTTTATTGCCCATTCATGGAGGTCCTGATGGTAAAAATGCAGTTGATCAAGGTATCATGTTTGCTTTCGACGACCGTTTGGGTTCAAGTGCCGCCTCCATGATTATTGGAAATGCAGGTGTATTTGTGATGGCTGGTTTAATTATGATATCAACCTTTGGATGTAACAATGGTCTAATTCTAGCGGGTTCTCGCTTGTTCTATGCCATGTCAAAAGATGGTTTGTTTTTCAAAAAAGCAAGTAATTTAAATAAAAACTCAGTTCCAGGAATTGCTCTATGGATTCAATGTATCTGGGCATCTATCTTATGTTTATCTGGGAAATACGGTGATTTATTAGTATACAGCACATTTGCGTCCCTTTTGTTCTATATTCTTACTATTGGAGGAATCTTTGTTTTGCGAAAAAAAGAACCTGAGGCAGATCGTCCCTACAAGGCTTTCGGATATCCATATATTCCTGTTCTTTACATTCTATTAACCCTCGCCATTTGCATTGATTTATTAATTTATGATTCCAAAAATGCCGGAATGGGTCTGCTTATCGTGCTTTTAGGAATTCCCATTTATTTTTTCGCAAACCGAAAATCAGAGTAACTTGCAAGATCCTTTTTATATTTCAAAACGAAACAGAAGAGGGGTTATTTCCTTGTTTATCTTTTCACTAATTGTGGTTTTTACGCCTAGATTTTTGATGCTTTTCCAAAGAGAAGACAAAATTATTATTTCATCAGAAGAGATTGAATCATTAGAAAAATCGCGATCATTATCTCAATATAATTATGGAAACAAAAAATCGTATTCTAGACAAGATAAATTCAAGACACCTGAACGAAAATTCGACCCGAATGATTATACTTCTGGGGATTGGATAAAATTGGGACTTTCGGAAAAGCAAGTTGCTGTAGTAATGAAATTCACAAGTCGCGGTATTTATTCAAACGATGATCTGAAAAAAATCTTCGTGATTCCTGAAGGATTGTTCAATAAAATAAAGGACTCAACCTACTATCCGCAGAAAGAAACTTTATCAAAAATTGAAAGAGAACTAAATCAAGATAGGCCAACAGCCGTCCTTATAGACTTAAACAAGTCATCCGTTGAAGACTTTACCAAAATCAATGGCATAGGTCCGTTTTATGCAAAACAAATCATTCGATATCGCGAGCAATTAGGTGGATATCATTCCAAAGAACAACTTTTAGAAGTCTGGAAAATGAATTTAGAAACGTATGAAAAATTGAAGGACTACATTTTCATTCAAAAAGGTGAAATAAAGAAAATAGCGCTAAATTCAACAAACATTAACGAATTAAACAACCATCCATACCTAAATTGGAACCAAGCTAATTCAATCATTAAGATGAAAGAACAACGCGGGGGCTTCAAATCGATAAGCGACATAAAAGAATCCATATTAATTGATGAAGAAACCTTTGAAAAACTAGTTCCTTACTTAACTTTGTAATATGACGATTGAAGATAAACTAAAAGCAATTATTCGCGACGTTCCTGATTTTCCGAAACCAGGAATATTATTTAAAGATATTTCAACGATTATGTTGAATCCTGAAATATCAAATGAGGTTTTGAGTCACTTGAAGGATTTGTATATTGAGCAACAAATAGAAGCTGTTGCCGGTATTGAAAGCAGGGGTTTTTTATTTGGATATCCATTGGCAATGCAATTAGGTGTTCCATTTATTCTGATTCGTAAAGAAGGAAAGTTACCATATAAGAAAGTTAAACATGCGTATGATCTTGAATATGGCAGCGCGGTGGTTGAAATCCATGAAGATGCTGTGCTTCCCGGTCAACGGGTTTTAATACATGATGATTTACTAGCAACAGGAGGCTCTGCAAATGCGGCAGCTGAACTAATTAAAAAATGTGGTGGAGAAATTGCTGGATTCAACTTTTTGGTAGGACTTTCATTCCTAAATGGAGAAGAGAAATTAAACAAACATTCTTCAAATATTGTTAATCTTATTAGATTCTAATTAATACTTTAAAGAAAGAATGAAAAAAAAACAAAAATCAGAAAATTATACTTATTATTTCCTCATTGGTCCTTTTTTTAGGACTTTCGGTAGGGCTTTGGTATTATTTAAGTTTAAGAAACATCCATGAAAAATATGGGTGTAACTCATTTGATGATTGTCTTACGAAATATAATTTTGACGGCGCTTATTACTTTTACAATCAGGAAGCCGATTTGGATAAACTCGAAAAGTTTATTAAAGGCGACAAGAAATCCATTATGTTCAAAAAACTTATAAATACTTAACAACTATGAAAAAAATACTTTTATCACTATTAATTTTAAATAGTATCTCTTGTTTTTCTCAAGAAAATTTTACCAAAATTGAATTTGATAATGCCACTCATTATGGTGAAAAATGGAATACAGACATCAAATTATTTCTTTACGGTAATTATACCCAAGAAAACTATGAAACTGTGGTAAGTACCGTAAAAGAATTTA